>CAZXHL010000029.1:0-25932 GCA_964640545.1 uncultured Bacteriovorax sp.
CAGTCAACTTTGAAGTCGATTCCCATGGCTTGAGCTGCCGCCTCAGTCAGGGTGAGGAAAGTTTGTGCTTTTCCAGTGCCAATGTTGAAAATGCCATTTTTGAAAGGTGCAACGCTGGAAGATTCCCCTTTAGACTTCGCCGAATCCGCAAAGCTCATCAACACCTTGCAAACATCATCCACAAAAATGAAATCCCTCATTTGCTCGCCGTCTTTGATTCCGTCCTTATGCGAGCGGAACAATTTCATCACGCCATTTTTTGTGTATTGGTTGAAGGCGTGGAGCATGGCAGTTGCCTGTGAGCCTTTGTGTTCTTCGCCGGGGCCGTAAACATTGAAAAATTTGAACCCTGCCCAGTGCGGAGGTGTGTGGCCAGTTGCGATTTTTTCAAGCACAAACAAATCAAATTTCTGTTTGCTCCAGCCATAAAGATTCAGAGGCTTCAGACGAGGAATGATCGTGTGATCATCGTCGTAGCCATTTTCGCCGGCGCCATAAGTCGCCGCACTACTTGCGTAATACAAATTAATTCCTTGTTCGAAACAGGCTTTCCATATGTGTTGCGAATATCGAAAGTTGTTTTCTAGTAGGAAATTTTCTCTAGTCTCATCTGTGCGAGAACAAGCCCCGAGGTGAAAGACTTCGTCAATAGCAAGCATGCCGCGCTGGAGTTGAATGATAAAATCTGCAGGCGTGAGATATTTTACATTTCGAAACTCTTGAAAGGGTTCACAACATTGACGTGTTGAGAAATACTCGAGGTTGTCGACAAGCAATAAAGGCTTTTTCGCATCGCGTGCATAAAGCTTGGTGGCGAGGCGCGCCCCAATAAAACCGCCGGCGCCGGTAATAACTGTGTATTTTTCAGCTACCTTCGGGGAAGTGTCAGACGCTGTCGCAGATGGTGATTGAGTTTTGGATTTGTCTGCCATAAGGTTTCTACCATTATGTTCATTGCAATGAATTCCTTCCAAGTCAAAGCCGATCAAGCCGATGCCTTCGTACAGGTATGGCGCGAGCGCGAATCTTTTTTGTCTGAGTTTTCTGGGTTTGTGGGGTTTCAACTGCTGCGCTCGAAACCTTCCGAGCCTACTGAGGGAAGTGAATTGCCGTCGTCCGTAACTTTCGTGTCTCATTCCACCTGGCTCAATGAGTCAGATTTTTTAGAGTGGGTCAATTCGGACCACATGAAAAAAGCGCACTCTGGAAAATCTAAAACAACAGGAATGGTTCTGGGTCCTCCTAGATTTCAAGGATTTGAGGTCATGATGAATCAAGTCGCTGGCGATCGTAGGGATTATAGGTCTACTCATCAAGATATCGTTGTTGAGAAGAATTTCGTTCGAGAATCCAAAGAACAGATCGCTCTTCGTGAGTGGGCCCAAGAAAAGAACTTTCCCGCTATAAGGATTGGGGCTTTTGAGGGGCAATTGTTGGAGACTCTTTTAAGGGCTAATGGCGCCAAAAAAGGTGTCGAGGTGGGAACTCTAGGGGGTTATAGCGCAAGTTGGATCCTTCGAGCTCTTCCCGAAGATGGAGAGCTTCATTCCTTGGAACTCGAAGCGGACCGGGCGGCTCTCGTTACTGAGAAATTCAAAGAACTGGGGTGGGACAATAGAGCCACGATCCATGCTGGAGATGCTCGAGACCTTTTGACGGGGCCACTAAGTGACTTGAAGGATTTAGACTTTGTTTTTATCGACGCAGACAAGGCGTCCTATGCTCAATATGCCGAATGGGCGATTCCTCGCCTCCGAAAAGGCGGGCTGCTCCTTGCTGACAACGCCTACATTTGGGGCGGAATGGAATATTTTCCCAATGATCCCGAGACTTTGCCTGAATTGGCGCACAAGTCCCAAAAGACCTTTACCAATAACCAATACGCCGGAATGCGCCGCTGCTGGAAGCTCCTCAGCGAACACCCTGAACTCAGCTCCATCATTCTCCCTACTGGTGAAGGGCTCGGAGTCGCGGTCAAAAGGTAAAGGCTTAGCCCTCTCTCGGTCCTCCAAAATGGAGTTGTTTTTCGTGTTTTTTCGCTGGGCATTTTCCCCCCTTGTTGTTAGAAGCTCGGACTCATAATAATTTTAAGGAGTTCGACACAAAATTATGGCCCAAAAAACATTAGACCTTACAAAAATGCGCAACATCGGGATCTCTGCCCACATTGACTCGGGTAAGACCACTCTCTCTGAGCGTATTCTTTTCTACACTGGACGTATTCACGCCATTCACGAAGTTCGTGGTAAAGACGGCGTTGGATCCAAAATGGACTCTATGGATCTCGAAAGAGAGAAGGGCATCACGATTCAATCGGCTGCTACTTTCTGTGAGTGGCAAGACCACTTCATCAACTTGATCGATACTCCGGGCCACGTTGACTTCACGGTTGAGGTTGAGCGCGCACTTCGCGTATTGGACGGAGCTGTTCTCGTTCTTTGTTCTGTTGCTGGTGTTCAATCTCAGTCAATCACGGTTGACCGTCAGATGAAGCGCTACAGCGTGCCTCGACTTTGCTTCATCAACAAGATGGACCGCGCAGGTGCGAACCCTTTCCGCGGTGTCGACATGCTTCGTGAGAAACTTTCTCACAACGCTCACCTTGTGACTTACCCTATCGGAGCTGAAGATCAGTTCGAAGGACTTGTGGATCTTTTGACTCGTGAGGCGATTTACTTCGACGGCGACAATGGCGAAATCATGCGCAAAGAAGAGTGCCCAGCTGAATTGAAAGACAAAGTTGAAGAATACCGCAACAAACTGATCGAGGCCCTTGCAGACTTCGACGACACACTTGCTGAAAACTTCCTCGAAGGAAAAGAAGTAACCGCTGAAGAAATGAGACCCGTAATCCGCACGGCGACATTGTCTCTCAACTTCACTCCAGTTTTCACGGGTTCTGCCTTCAAAAACAAAGGTGTTCAACATTTGCTTAACGGCGTTATCGACTACCTTCCCAGCCCACTTGTGTTCCCTGCGAAAGCTCTGGACGTCAAAAACAACGAAGCTGAAGTTAAGGTCACTCCAGATCCCAAGAAACCACTTGTGGCTCTTGCCTTCAAACTTGAAGACGGTCGTTACGGGCAGCTCACTTACATGCGCGTTTATCAAGGAACATTGAACAAAGGTGACTTCATTTACAACGTGGCCAACGGCAAAAAAGTGAAAGTGCCTAGAATTGTGCGCATGCACTCTGATGAGATGCAAGAAGTGGATACCGTTTCCGGTGGAGACATTGTGGCTCTATTTGGCGTTGAGTGTGCGTCTGGTGATACTTTCACCGACGGAACCATCGAATACACTATGGAATCCATGCACGTCCCTGAGCCTGTAATTTCTTTGGCGATCAAACCAAAAGAAAGAAGTGCTCAAGTTAACTTCTCCAAGGCCCTTGGAAAGTTCACTCGCGAAGATCCGACTTTGCGCGTTCACCGTGACGATGAATCTGGTGATACGATCATCAGTGGTATGGGCGAGCTTCACCTTGAAATTTATGTAGAACGTATGGCTCGTGAATTCGGATGTGAAGTTGAAGTGGGGCAGCCTCAGGTGGCTTACCGCGAAACTATTCTTGGTGAAGCGCCTATCGACTACACCCACAAGAAGCAATCTGGTGGTGCTGGTCAATTCGCGAAGATCCAAGGTAAAATGGAGCGTCTTCCAGAAGATTCAGCGGTTCAATACGAGTTCGTTAACGAAATCGTCGGAGGATCGATTCCTAAGGAATACATTCCTGCTTGTGATAAAGGATTCCAAGAACAGCTTAAGACGGGTCAATTGATTGGGGCTCCAATCGTAGGAGTTCGTTGTACGGTTAGCGACGGTGGCTTCCACCCTGTCGACTCTTCTGAGATGGCTTTCCGTTTGGCCGCTATGGCTGGTTTCCGCGAGTCTTATAAGAAGGCGAACCCGACAATTCTTGAGCCGATCATGACCGTAGAGGTTCAGGCGCCTGAAGAATTCCAAGGTGGTGTGATTGGTCAATTGAACCAACGTCGCGGTATCATCCAAGACACTTCAACGAATGAAGGATATGTGACAGCAATTGCACTTGTTCCTTTCTCTGAGATGTTCGGATATTCAACGGATCTTCGTTCTGGAACTCAAGGGAAGGGTGAATTCTCAATGGAATTCGCAAAATATGAGCCAGCTCCCAAAATGGTTCAAGAAAACCTCATCAAAGAGTACGAAAAGAAGAAGCTTGAAGAGCGAAAATAGGCTCTAAGCTTTTAGATAGAAAAACAAAAGCCGCTCTCCTTAACGGGAGAGCGGCTTTTTTGACTTTGTGAGTCAACCATGTCAATCCTTCAATTGATGGCTTCTGAAAAGGCTAAAATTTTAAGGTATTTGGGGGTACGATAGAGACAATGGCAAAAGTGGAAGCATCTGGATCTTTGAGTGTTCGGCTCGAAGTTGAGGGTCAAGCTCATGAATTTGTACTTCGAGAAGGTGAAAGTCTTCTTATTGGAAGAGACAAAACTTGTCAGGTTGTGATTGATGATGATTCAATTTCATCGAGACATTTAGAGGTTCGTTGGCACGATAAGAGAATTGAAATTCGAGACATGGATTCTTCCAATGGAACCTTTCGAATGCCTCAAGATGCGCCATTTCTCGAAGCAAAAATTGAGCTGATCCAAGAAGGTTTGGACCTCAGACTTTCTAAGATTCCATTGACCTTGAAATGGAAGCTGGTGGATCCGTTCGCAGGCCCGAAAGGAATTTCAGTCGAAGCCAAATCAGTCGATCAGTCAGTCAAGACTGTCCCGCCTCAGTCAGTGAGCAAAAGACAAACAAAGATCAAAGGTGATTTATCCTCTAAGTCTGGATCAGAAAGTCATCTAGGCCCAAAGTTTTTTTGGGGCTTCGTTCTATCTTCGATTATAGCCGTTTGTGTTTTGAGTTACTCAAAAGTCTGGCCGCTGCTTTCTATGGGACCATTGGCTTTAAAGAGTGGCTTAGGGTTTGATCTGATAGAAATTTTATTCTCCCAATTCTCAAAGTGGATGGCCGTTGTTGTATGCCTTGCTGCTGTATTGTTTTTTCTTTTCTCTAGTGCCAAAAAGAAAGTGCCTTCGCAAGTGTCGATCTCAACATCAAAGCTCTCTCTTCTGGTTGGCGCATTGATTGTGCTATTGCCGTTTGCGAGTCCTTTTCTGGTTATGGCTCAAATGGGAAGTCCCACTCAAAAATTTGAAGACTACCGCGTCTTGCAGCAAGTCTATAGCCTCGTCAGAAAACATGATTACTCTTCGAGAGAAGAAAATATGAAGGTATCCAAGCTGCTTAAGAGTTTCGATAAGACTTATTTTGGTAGTAGCATATTTTATTCCGTAGTTTACAACTTCCAAAAGCAGCGTGCGGTCAATGAATGTGAGGGGCTTGGGGATAGTGCTTGGGATAAGAAAAGATTCTGCCTAGTGCTTTTATATGCCTTGTCTTTGGAATCCTATGCTGTGGTAAGGCCGCTGTATTATTACGAGACGTCTGCGACTTTGGTGCTTCTTGCAAGTTTGGATGGGATTGTTCGGGTGCTTGCCGCTGAAGGATCTGGCTCCGAATATTTGGAGCTTTTCTTGAAGTCATTGGACAAAGTTGGCTTGAATAGCGAACTGCTGACCTTGCAAAGATTCGTAAAAAGTTTCAAAGGCAAAAGTTTTGATGAGTTGATGGGGGCTCTTTTGGATCTTCGATTGTCTCTAGAAAAAAGGGTTTTTCGGCTGCAGAATGAAAATGCTTTTCCCGCAAAATACGCGCTTGATTTGCGTGGCCCGCTTGAAATGGGAATTTAATTCTTTTGGACTAGCCGTCTCTTAAAAGGCTTTGATCATACTTAAATTTAAAGAAGGCACCCTGACGAAGTTAATCGTTTGGCGATTCCAAATCATTGACCACTGAAGTTTGGCTCGAAGGCTTAGCGCCGTCGTTCTCTGCCAGCGAAATGAGGTCGCTAGGGTGCTAAAATCAGACAAGTCTTCTGCTGCCGCAGTTTTCTGTGTGTTATTGAGATGGAAATGCCCGAGATCGATTCCACAGCTCCAGGTGGTTGAGGCAAAACACTCAGTGTGGCCTGCAACATTGACCTTCCATGCTGAGTAATTCGCATTTCTAAGAGAGAACAAAAAGTGAGAACGGACTTGGTAGGCAATGGCACCTTGTTGTTGTCCAACTATGGGAAGATTGGTTTTGACGGAAGCTGCGCCCATTTTTATGCTCATAAAAATGGGATTGTTTGGTATGGAGATTCCCAGCCCATTGGCAATCTCTAAATCTTGTCCAGTTAGTTTCGGTTTCTCGTTTCGAAGTGAAACCTCCAGATAACCCCGCAACCCTTTATAAAATTCGGCGTCGTCTGATGCTGTTCCGCGACCAACAGATACCTCGTAAAAGTATGAGCTTGGATAAAAGACTTTGTTCGTGATGTGGTTATAGTCGCTTATGCCGCCTTTGATGGCCCACATCCAGCCAGCTCCACGAGCGTTACTTGAGTCTGTGAAGGGGAGGGCAGCACCGAGGCTAATGTTCGAGGGAAGATCATTTGCGTGGATCGAGGAATCGAAGCTAAATCCCGGCTCGCCGAGTAAGATACTTGGTAGGAGGGCGGCTTCGTCTTCGATGAGATTGGGAAGGGGGATCACGAGAGTTTTCCCATAAGCGGTCGTGCCTGTAATGGTCGCGCTAATTAGCACGGTACTTAAAACGGAGAAAAGATTATAAGCCCGAATCATCGGGCTTATCTAAGCCTATTTCAGAGAATTCGTCACGGATGCCGCAGCACGGCCACCGTCTTTTTTACGATTTGCGAGTTTATCCAAATCCAAACTCTTCATAAGTGTTGAAGCATGTCTTGAATGTATGATGGATGAGCGAGCTAGCAATACGCGAAGACCACCGTCTCCAATGGCACCTACACTCGCAGGAGTTCTTTCCACGCTTTCTTGTTTGTCTTCAGCAGGAAAATCAGAAAACCCTTTTCCAAATCCACCGCCATCGCTAATGCCTGTAAGTGCTTGCGCTCCTTGGCCAGACCAGCTACCGTCAGCTGCTGATGGAGGAAGTGGGCTTCCCCCGGGCGATCCGCCACCACCGCCGTCTCCGAACACCCAATTAGGATCGCCGCCACCCGAGCCTGCAGCTCCTCCAGCGGGGCCACCACCGCCTCCGCCACTACCGCCCCCGTTGTTGCCAAAGAGTTTGGAAAAATCTGGTTCAATTTCCTGCGGGATAAAATCAGGATCACTAACAGCTATGGGAGCATCGAGAAATTCGTCGTCGTCTGTGTTTAGGAGGTCGGCTTGTTTGCGACGCTCCCTGGTTCCATATTCGGCAGACATTCGAGCCATCATCATGTCTCGAGCTTTTTGTGCTTGAAGGTTTGCAAGTTGACCTTGAATCGCCTGAATCTGGTTGTTCACTTGTAGGTCACAAAGTTTCTCTTGTTCAGCCGCATTGGCTTTGATGCCTGCCGCTTGTTCGAGCGCATTTTTCTTGAGCATGTTCCCAGTGAAGCCGGCTGCAGCAAGTTGCAATCCGCTTCCCATAAGTTCGCCCATACCCGCCCCAACTTCGTCTATTTCCGCATTTAATTCTGTAAGTCTAGCTTGAGTAGTATTTGCGTAGTCTGATGCGCTGCTTTCACATATAAGTTTTTGGTCGGAGGTTAAGCTCGCCGCCTCAGCCGAGCTTCGGCATCTCGATTTTTTGGATGTTGCAGTTGTAGAGGTGCACGTTACAGCTTGAACCCCCAGAAAATTTCCGCCGTCTTTACTGTTGCATTCTGCGACTAGTGCATCCCGTGTTTTAATTAATGTAGCCTTCTCGCTGCCGGCTCCAGCCATCACACTTTCCAGCGCGTGACCCACCGTCTCGGTGCCTGGCCCAATTAAGCTTTGCATCGCCTGTGCTCCAGCTTGACCCGCTTGCGCGTCGGCCGCAGCTTGGGCCTCTCTCGTTGCCTGAATACATTGTTGTTTTCCAGAGGTGGAAAGATCTTGTAGTTGTGAATTGAGTTGGGTGATCTGAGGATCATAGGTGTTTAGCACATCGTTGACGGCTTGTTGGTATTGGAGCTCTGCCGGATCGTCGAGTAGGTCCTGAGCCCAAGACGTAGATGGAGAGAAGTAAAAGCTAAGGCCAATGGCGAGTACGCATATATTATTGAACGCGTAAGCGAGTAAGTTCTTCATGTATCTATTATCGATGAAGTTCACTCATAACCATAATTAAGATTAGGTTAACCCCCATCCAAAAACGGTAGTTTAGAGATTTTAGAGATATAAAATGCCCAAAAACTACTTCAAATACTCTGGCAAAATCACTTTGCCCTCTTCTACGCCCGGCTGATTATAGGGATTCACATCAAAAGCGGCTCCAGTCATAGACGTGAAATCCATAAAAAAGGCCATCAATGCCCCGAGATTCGCTTCGCGAAGTTGCGGCAAATGGATACGGTATGTGGGGCGAGATCTCTTTTGTAAAACACTTTGTGTCGCACGCGATTGAGCCATCAATATCTCACCAAAACTTTTCCCATGGGCAAATCCAAGTTTTTTAAATCCAGCTGGAAGTGTCGCTGGCATTTTGCTCGCTTTGGTGTCTAAGGAATGTTCGGTGCTCCAGTCCCCAACACTAATAAAGCCCGTTGTAATCCTGCGCGGACCCTCGACTAGAAGTTGCAGTAGCGAGTGCTGATCCGTTGCTCCCGTTGCCGCGACTGGTGTGCTTCCTCTGCAAAGGCCTTTGCTAGATTCTTTCCCTAGGCTTTCACCCCAAAGCTGAACAAACCACGAGGAAAATTCTCTCAGGACTGAGGCGTATGGCATAAGAACGTGAGCATTGAAGCCCTCGCTTTCTAATTCGTTAGTTCTATGAGCAATTTCCTCAAGAGAGTGAGAAGTCTTGAAATTTTTTCCTTTGAAGTAATCTTGTGCGCCTGCGATCAGTGCGGAAACATCAACTCCTGCAAATGCTAGAGGTAGTAGTCCCACTGGGGTGAGAACGCTAAATCTTCCACCCACATCGCTTGGTACGCTGAGGGATTCTTTGATTCCACCTTCAGTAACCCATTCTCGAAGAGCTCCAGATTCTGGATCGGTAATCGCTACTAGGTGATCTGCAGGATCGAGCCCCGCAGCTTTAAGTCTTTCGATAACGAGAGCACATTGAGCCATGGTCTCAAGTGTTCCACCTGATTTTGAAATCACAGTGAATACAGTTTTTGCGGGATCAATTTTCTTCCAAAGCTTCTCAAAAACGATAGGATCAAGGTTGTCCAGAATTTCGATAGGTTTCGGGGCTTCGGTGTGATGGCCGACAGCCTCAAGCACGGCACGCGTTCCGAGGGCCGAGCCGCCGATTCCGAGTACGACCATACGATCGAATTTTTCGCGAAGTTTCCCTGCAAGTGCAAGGCTCTCCGTGAGGCCTTCTCCTTCTAGAATTTGCCTCCGGTAGCCAGAGTAAATAGGGGACTTGTAGGGAGGCGTTATCCACTCCGTAAAACGAGCCTTTATGGATTTGAGTTCTTGCTCAGAAGATTTGTGAGGCACCCAATAGTTTAGGTTCTCGTCAAAAAGGGGTGTGAAATCAAATTGAATCAACGTGCTCATGTGTCTGTCCTTACATTCCTGGGTAATAGTCTTTTGAAAGTTGTCTCGCGAGAATGACTCTCATGACTTCATTTGTGCCTGCGCCAATTTCAATCAATTTGGCGTCGCGCATGTAGCGCTCGACAGGGTATTCTTTGGTGTAACCATAACCACCAAGAATTTGAATGGCATCCATACAGATTTTTGTCGCTCGATGGGCGGCAAAAAGTTTGGCACTGCTGCCAAGCTGCAGGGCTAGCTGCGAGCTCGGACCTTCTTTGTCAAAAGCAGCCGCCGCTTCATAGGTCAGGCTCCTCGCGGCAAGGTATTCCGCTGTCGCATCGGTCAACATCTGTGAAACCATTTGAAATTCGAAAATCGCTTTTCCAAATTGCTTTCTGTCTTTGGCGTATTTGGTGGCGTATTCAATCGCCGCTCTAGATAGCCCTAGAGAAATGCCTGCTATCGTAATGCGCTCAACGAGCAAGTTCGCCTTCATATGAGAGCCGCTACTGCCTTCTTCGCCGACGATGTTGGCCGCAGGAACTTTGCAGTTTTCAAAAATCAATTCAGAAGTTGGAGAGGCGCGCATGCCGAGTTTGTTGAGTTTTTTTCCAACACTAAAACCTGGAAAAGTTTTCTCAACAATAAAGGTTGATACGTCTTTGTTGGTGGGGCCGGTCTTGGCGTATACCCAGAAAAAGTCCGCATTGGGGCCATTGGTGATCCACATCTTCGTTCCGTTTAAAACGTAGTAATCACCTTCGCGTTTGGCTTGGCATTGCATGCCCATGGCATCTGATCCTGCGGCAGGTTCGCTGATCGCCATGGCGCCGATCCATTCGCCTGAACAAAGTTTGGGCAGGTACTTTGCTTTTTGCTCTTCACTTCCGTTAGCATTCAAATTGTTCACTGCCAAAATAGAGTGGGCGAGATATGAAAGCGTCGTGCTAGCGCACACCGCACCAAATTCTTCCATCACCATAGTTGCGGCTACAACATCCAGATCGCTACCGCCATGCTTAGAGTCCGCTGTGATGCCTAGTAGGCCGAGATCTCCCATTTTGCGTAGAGCTTCAATATTAAAACCCTGCTCCTCATCCAAAACTTCTGCTTTGGGTGCGAGTTCGGTCTCCGCAAAACGGCGGAGACTATCTTTGAGGGCCAGGTGTGTTTCGTTGAAAAACAAACTCATAGAGAGGGGAATTTAAGCGGGTTTTGGAGTTTTCGTCAAAGCACTTTTGAGATAGAGTTCGAAGGATGTCACAAAGCAATCCACAAAGAGATTCACAGTCCCATTCACGGAGAATTTATCAATCCATGGAAGAGCTCATCGGACACACTCCTTGCGTTCGTCTGAATAACTCAACGAAAAACCTGCCTGTAGGAAGCTGGCTCAAGGGCGAAATACCGGCAGCTGAGACCTATTCTTTGAAGAGTGAGCTTTATGCCAAGATTGAGTTTATGAACCCAGCGGGCAGCGTCAAAGATCGGGTGGCTTTGAGTATCATCAACGGTGCCGAAAAGCGCGGTGAATTGAAGCCAGGCGGCACGATCGTCGAGGCGACTTCTGGCAATACTGGTGCAGGTCTGGCGCTTGTGGCAGCTCTTCGCGGCTACAAGTGCATTTTTGTGATGCCTGACAAGATGTCAGCCGAAAAGATCAACGCTCTGAGGGCATATGGAGCGAAGGTCATGGTTTGCCCGTGCGTCGAGCCCGAGCATGAAAATTCGTATTACAACGTCGCAAGGCGCATGTCCGAAAGCGTCGACAAAGGATTTCTCGCCAACCAATATTACAACCCAGACAATCCCCAGGCTCATGTAGAAACAACAGGGCCTGAGATTTGGAATGATTTTGGAGATTCACTAGACGTGTATTTTGCAGGTTTGGGAACTGGCGGAACTTTTTCGGGAACTTCGAAATTTTTGAAAGAAAAAAATCCCAAGCTTCAGTGTGTTGGAATCGATCCTGTTGGAAGTTTGTATTACGGACTTATTCGAGAAAAGAAAGAATCCGCTATACACAATTACCTCACTGAAGGTGTTGGTGAGGACTTTATTCCAGGAACTGTGGACCTCACATTAGCGGATGATTGTGTGCAGATTGCAGACAACGAAGCTTTTGCTGCTACACAAATGCTCGCACGCCGCGAGGGTTTACTTGTCGGCGGAAGTTGTGGAATGGCCTTTTATGGAGCGGCACAATGGCTCGCCAAACACGAACTTCAAGGAGGAAAACCATTGAAGGCCTTGGTGATTTTGCCTGACTCTGGTTCTCGCTATTTGTCGAAAGTGTTCAATGATACTTGGCTCAAAGACAATGAAATGGATACCACTTGGCCAGAGTCTGGAACAACTGGTGCTGTAGAATATGTCACTGGTGCTAGGAAAGTACCTGGGGTTTAATGATGAAAATGTATGGCGATCCCAAAAAACGTCTAGAATCCTTCCGCAAACTTGGTTTTGCCAGCAACGCGATTCATGGAGGTCAACACCCTGATCCCGTCACTGGCGCGGTCATGCCTCCGATTTTTCAGACTTCAACTTTTGCACAATCAGAAGCTGGCAAAACGATCGGCGGTTTTGAATATTCAAGATCCCACAACCCCACTCGAAGAATGCTTGAAGACAACCTTGCACTTCTAGAAAGTGGAACCTACGGACTAGCCATGGCTTCTGGGATGGCTGCGGCTACTCTTGTCATGAGCTTGTTCGATCCGGGAGATGAGATCGTTTGCTGCGATGATGTTTATGGCGGGACGTACCGATACCTCACTGCGATTCTTCAAAGGCAAGGTTTCAAGATCAAGTTTGTTGATTTGTCGGACGAGTCACTAATCGAAAGTGCAATAACTAACGAGACAAAATTGGTTTGGGTCGAAACTCCGACGAACCCTTTGCTCAAATTGATTCCGATCAAAAAAGTCAGTGACCGGGCTAGGTCGGTAGGGGCACTCACTCTTGTCGACAACACTTTTATGAGTCCTTATTACCAAAAACCTTTGTCGCTGGGGGCAGATATCGTTCTTCACTCCATGACGAAATACATCAATGGGCATAGTGACGTTGTTGGCGGTTGTTTGGTAACTGAGCGTGAAGATATCGCTGATAAGCTGTATTTTGCGATGAACACAACAGGCGCGGTCTTGGCCCCTTTTGATTCGTGGCTTGTCATGCGCGCCATCAAAACTTTGCCTCTACGAATGAAGGCTCATGGCGAACAAGCTATGGCGCTTGCAAAGTATTTAGATAACCATTCCAAAGTTTCGAAGGTGATTTATCCTGGATTGGAATCACATCCACAACATGCCCTTGCGAAAGAGCAAATGTCGGGCTTCGGCGGAATGCTGAGCTTCTATATTGATGGTGGATTGAATGAAGCTCAGAAATTTTTGAGCTCAGTCAAACTCTTCACTTTGGCCGAATCTCTCGGCGGAGTAGAGAGTTTAGTTGAACATCCAGCGATTATGACTCATGCGAGTGTTCCTAAAGAGATTAGAGAAAAGAATGGCATTGCTGACGGATTCATCAGGGTCAGCGTAGGACTTGAGGACTTTGACGACCTTTGTGCCGATCTTGACCAAGCTTTGAGCTGATTCTTCGCTCTGAGGAGCGTGGAAAAGTGAGAGTTTTACCAAATCTTCACTTTTTGTTGCGTCGCGAGAAATGCATAATAAAACTATATGCATAGGCTTTTCTATACGCCTTGTGATGCCGATAAGATACTTGTGAGTACCCGAGCTAAATCGAATCCGTCCAAGTCGCCTCGTAAGCGCGGGCAGATTCTTATCTTGATGGCGATGATGAGCACAACGCTCATGATTTTTTTCGGGATGGTTGTCAGCATCGGCCATTTGATTCAGGCGCGTGTGAATCTGCAAAATTCAGTAGACCTTGCGGCCATGGTCGGGGCTTCTTATCAAACACGTTACCTCAACGCTATCAGCATCATCAATTACAGGCTGAGGCAGAATTACAAATTTGTCCTTTCAGATCTTTATATGACTCAATCTCGTTTCAACAAAGGGTGGCAGGACGCTCTCAGGGGGGGCGGAGGTGGGTTGTCCAAGATTGACCTCAATGGAGAAACGGTGGGTATTTGCATGCAAGCTCCCGGCTATCAGCCAACGACGCCCGAGGAGTTTGCTACTGGTGGGCGTGCTTTCCCTGAAACTAACTTATGCCGACATTTGTTTACGGGTAGTTCGGGAATTCCACACATTCGTTGGACACCCGTTCCAAGTTTCAATCCGATCGTTCAAGCGATCAACCTCACAAACTTAGCCTTGTCGGAAGATTTTAAAAAGACGTGTGATGAGGCAAGGGATCTCAATGGCGCTTACTTCGATTACATCACCACCAGATTGCTACAGCGAAACGAGACGCAGGTGCGGTTGCTTTCTGATGTTTTGGTGGACTTTGCTTCCGCATTCCCTAGAGGGCCTGATCGAGAACCCGTAGGTAGGAGTAATGCTCCCGCTGATGTGGCGATGTATAAGACTTTTCGCCAGAACTTGATCCAGGCCAACGACGCTAATTTTGATAGCGATGGCGATATTGAATACCTTAGCTCTTCCGCAACCCGAACTTTTGACTATTCAGGAAATATCAATGCGCTACAGTCAGAGGCTTTGAGTTCTGGAGGCGGAGGAAACTTTGGTAACTATTTTGATCGGCAATTGAGTAATATCACGATCAACGTCGTTCTATTCCAAAACACTGGCGGTGCCTGCCGTCCAGTTGTTGAGCGTAAGGAATCAAACGGTATATTTCTAGGATTAAGTCGTTCTCGAAATTCATCCGCATCGCCGGAACTAAACAACATAAACAAAGTTCGTACACCCTTTCATATTGTGCTTAGAGCTAGGGTGAGGCCGAACATTCTATTTTGGCCGAGAGGGCTCACTCCATACATTACGGCCGTTGGCGCTGCCAAACCTTTTGGCAGCCGGATTGGACCTCGCCTTAGAGACTCCAACATCGAGTTGACGGGACAACCCAACGTTGGTGGTGGGGGATCTATGGCAAATATTAGCTTCTACCCTGGAGACACCTCAACAACGGGAGATTACGGCTACGCTCACAAAATAATTTTACAAGGCTTAGCTGATGCGGCCTTTAGCAGAACCCCGGCGGCTTTTGAATCTGGAGCCCCTTCGGCGCGTCCACATCCCGCAAACGCTCCAGACTTTATGAAGATGACTCTTGCGCCTACTCTTTATGAGGGGTTGATGTGGAGTATTTTTCCTTATCCTGCTGAGATACATAGCCGTGGCCCCGCTGACTTTGCGGCATTCCCAACTCTGAATCTTGGACTCGGCGGTATGCAAGCCACTCAGATCTACCAGTTGGAAGATCGTGGAGGTGGAGGGAGTCCAACGGCCTGGCATGAAACCTATTTAGAATTAGGCGCAGTGGGAAGATTCAGGCTTGGCGGAAAGCCAAAATTTTACGCAGATGTTATTTCTGCGGCATCAGCCTTTAACCCGGAATGGCAAAATGCATCCGACATCACTGCGGCGTTGTCGGGCGGCGCGGGCGGACCGTCAGATGCTTCAGGTCGAACTGGATATCAAATCAAGCTCACCTCCATTCCACAAATCTGCAAAGAACTACAAGGGACGACCGTTGGAATCAATTCATCACTACAGCCTTACTGTAGCGGTGATCTTGAGCTAAGGTATTAGCTAGGAGTATGGATAATGAATAGTGGCCCTAAAAATCCGAACGACAAACCAGACGAAATAGATGGCGAAAACTGGGAAAGTGTTCGAATGACTTCGACAAAGACAGAAGTTATTACGACAACGACTACTGGTGATGAGCTTCTGAAAAATCAGAACGAATCTGATCCGGCGTTTATTGCCATCCAAGGTGATATGTTAGGGCGAGTCTTCAGACTCAAAGAAGGCACAAACACTATTGGTCGTCAGACCGACAATGAGATCATTATTAACCAACGTGCAGTTTCAGGACGACATGCCTGTGTGAAGCGCGAAGGCTCCAATGTGATTCTAGAAGATTTGCAGAGCACGAATGGAACGATTCTCAATACTAAGCGTATTGATCGGCCCATGCTCTTGCAGCAGGATGACGTCATCAAAGTAGGCAGTAGTGTTTTCAAATACACGGAAAACAATTTGGACACGGCGTTTACTGAGTCTCTCCATCAAAAAGGAACTGTGGATGAGCTCACTGGAGTTTACAATAAGGCTTATTTGCTTCAATCACTCAGCCAAGCGATTGAAGTCGCTAAATCTGGTTTTCCATTAAGCATTGTGATGTTTGATCTGGACCACTTCAAAAAAGTAAACGATAACTTCGGACATCTCGCGGGAGATTACGTCCTCAAAGAAACCTGTCGTTTGATCAAAGACTCTGTGATTCGCTCCGAAGATATTCTTGGCCGCTTTGGTGGTGAGGAGTTTGTTTTAATCATGCCCGACGCCAAACTTGAAGTGGCTGTTGGTGTAGCAGAGCGTGTTCGCAAAACGATTGAAGATCATTTGTTCGAACACTCAGGGAAAGTGATGCCTGTAACGACTTCTCTCGGAGTCTGCACTTGGAGACCTCAGGTCAAAACCGCAGATGATTTCTTAGAGGAAGTCGATAAGCTTCTCTATAAATCCAAAGAGGGTGGCCGAAATCGTGTCACGTCCTAAGGGATTGTAGATTACAATCCAGCTACGAATTCGTTTTGAAGATCGCGATCAGCCCAAACAAGGTCACGGCCCAATTTGATTGCAGCAATTGCTTTTTGGCCATCTTCTTGAATGATGAATTGAATTTCAATTCTGTGCTTTTCATCAAATTTCTTAAGAGCTGTTTCAACGCCAGCTTCAGCATTGGCTTCTGCTAGCAATGAGGCAAAAAGGTCACGGCCGAGTTTCTGATGGCCAGCTTCTCCTGTTTTGATGCGAGACATTTGAATGTTCTTACGTTGAGAGCGCAAAGATTCTTTTTGGGTTTTAGATTGTTGCTGAAGATCTTTTTCTAGTTGGCTGCGTTCAACACGAACCTTGTTGATCACTTTTGCAACTTGAGCTTTTTCACGCTCATTAAGATCGAAGTAGAAAGATGGCGCGGCAACAGTCACTTCCTGTGACTGTTCCGCTTCCTGACTAGACGGGTCCCGGGAACGAATTCCTAGAAGCGTCTGTAAATCCTCTGCCGTGAGGAATGCTCTACCTTGAGCGGGAAGCTCTACCATGAGCTTCTTATCGTTGGACTCTGCACCGTCATCAGCTCCAACCGTGGAACTAATAAGAGCGCAACACATAAGGCCTCCTGCCGTCAGTGTTCTTATTGTAGCGAGAATTCCGTTTCTCATAAGCGAGTCCTTTCTTTGTTCTCTCCAGAAAATCTTTTCCTGGAGCGCTCGTCCTGAGCCTTGGAACCTCCTATAGGTTGCATGGGGCGTGCCAGGTCTTCGTGAGATAGGAAATAATCTATTATTCTGGGTGTTTATGGAGAAAATGGTCCATGTAAAACTTTTGGGGTGGTGTAGAAATCTTCTACACAAAATGACCATTTCTGGAAAAACTCGCTTACTCACAGAACTTCGACAGCGGTTGGGGGGAGCTAAGCCTTTGAAATCAATTGTTAATTTTATGTTAAGACAAAAATTGCCGGGTAGGTGTTGAAGTTCTGGACACAAATCTGAGCAAGAGTATAGGTCTTAGACATGTCTAAAGCGCCTCAAGTCCAATTATTGAATTCTGAGATCGTCGGGCGCATTGCTGCTGGAGAAGTGGTCGACCGTCCGGCTTCCGTATTAAAGGAACTTTTGGACAATGCGATCGATGCGGGCTCCACGCAGATCAAAATCCTCTTAATAGAGGCTGGCATGAAACGCATCGAGGTTATTGATGATGGTGCGGGTATGGGGCCTGAGGATCTCAAGCTCTGCACCTTAAGGCATGCGACCAGTAAGATTTCCAGTCTCGAAGATCTCGACCACATTCATTCTCTTGGTTTCAGGGGGGAAGCGCTTGCTGCCACGGCTTCCGTGGCCAAGCTCCGAATCGAAAGTTTTCAGAAGGGGGCTTCTGAGGCGTGGGCATGGGAAGCTTTTGGTTCTACGAAGGGCGAGTTAACTCCCGTTTCTCTATCTAAGGGCACCAAAGTCAAAATAGAAGATATCTTTTTCAATGTTCCAGCTCGTAAGAAGTTTCTAAAGAGCTTGAGCAGTGAATATCAAGAGTGTTTGACCGTGCTTCAAAATATGGCTCTAGCTCATCCGCGGCTCGCGTTCTCTTGGAACTTTCTGAATGAATCGGGCGAGCTCAAAGAAAGTTTTGAGTGCAGCCCTGAAACTTTGGGTGAGCGATTCAGAAATTTATTTCCTCACGACGGAGAATTGCTCCACGTCCAAGCCGCCAAGATTGATGAGGGTGTCGAGAATGTGAACATGGCTTTTTATAAGTCACCTGTGTCTTCCAGATTCAAAAAAGACATCCACCTCATCGTCAACGGCCGTCCTGTTGAAGATGCGAGACTGCCATACGCCTTGAGGGAAGCCTACTCAGGATTGATTGAGTCATCTCGCTACCCTGTAGGCGTCATCGATATGAAGGTCGACCCCTCCATTATAGATGTGAATATTCACCCTCAGAAGAAAGAGGTCCGCTGGCCTAAGGGGTTTAGTGTGGCTTCGGTGGCCTATAGTCTTTTGAGGCCGCATTTAGAGGTGGCTCCTTCTGCGCCTCAAGTGTCCGATCAAGATCCGGGTTTAAGGTCTTCCTTTTCCGCTCCATCCGCTAGCACACTTTTCGCTTCGACAGCGAGAGCTCCTGCCCCCCATTCTCAAAATACCGCAGTCAATTCTTCAGGAGAGAGATTTCCTGTAGACAACTTTCGAGAATCAATGAAGCCATTTGTTGCTAAGCCAAGTCCTGGCGTCGCTCTTTCTGTTCCAGCGGGCCGTAAAGAGGACATACCCAATTTTAAATTTTCTGAACTTAAAATCGTAGGGGAGGTCGGTGCAGCTTGGATTGTGTGTGAGGCTCCGTCTGGCATGATAGTCCTTGATCAACATGCGGCTCATGAAAGGATCAACTTTGAAAAGATTTTATTATCAAAAGACCTCTTACGATCCAAAGCATTGTTGATCCCCGTTGAATATACGCTTCCTCCTTTTGCTCATGATGATGCTCTTCAGTTAGTTAGTGTCTTTGAAAAACTAGGGTTTGAATTAAGCGATGAGTCCTTGAAGTCCCTCAAAGAAAAATCGGGAGATACTGTTGAGTTCATCGCAGTGCCAGAAGCTGACCGAAAAATTGATTGGGAAGATCTTCTTGGTCAGTTGTTCTCTGAGATTAGAGAAGACGGCAACCCGGAGCATTGGGAAGCAAAGATCAAATATCGAATCGCAGCCTCTTTGGCTTGCCACGGAAGCATTCGCCGCGGTCAACGCATTGGTCATGATCAAATCAAGGCACTACTTGAGGATATGGACAAGATTCAATGGGGAGGCTTGTGTCCACATGGGCGTCCGGTTTGGCTAAGCTTCACACATGATTGGATTGAGACGGCCTTTCATAGGTAAAATGGATAGATAAAAACTATTCACATCGCAAAAGCATAGAAAAAATTTATAAATAATATTTACAGATAAGTTCGTAAGACAATGAAGAGAAACTTTTTAGACAAAATCGAAGCTTGGGATCAGCGTGGAGTTTTGTCTGTGGTTGGACCTACGGGCTGCGGTAAGACTTCAACAGTTCTCAATTACTTGCGATCCCTTCCTCCAGGGGACTCTGAGCGCTTCTTGATCGTTAGTGTCGATTCAGTTGCATTCTATAGAGGGCTTGATATCGGCTCCGCCAAAGTCATAGGAAGGGATCGTTTAGATTTTCAGTGGATTGGTTTGGATTTCTTAAACCTTGATGAGGTGGCTACGAGTAAGCAGTTCTTGTCTGTGGTCCAAGAGCCTATCTTGAAGCATCTTCTGAACGATGGCCCTGTTATCCTCGTGGGAGGCAGCGGTTTTTACGAACGAGCCCTTGTGGAAGGTGTTGCGCCTGGTGAAAAAAGTAATGAAGTGTATCAGAGATCATTGGACGACCAGTCCAATGAAGAGCTTCATGCGAAGCTGTTGAGCTTCGATAAAAGGTGGGGCGAAAAAATCTACCCCAATGATCGCTATAGAGTCACAAGATATTTGGATTTAGTAGATCGCCAAGGATTTTCTTGGGATGATCTCCGAAACATTAAGATTCGTGATCCGGGGTTAGCAAAAATTTGGAATGAAACCTCGATGCTAGTCCTGGGTGGGGGGGGGGCACGTAGTATCTTTCGTGAGCCGCTCAAGGCCCGAATCGAAGAAATGTTTGAGAGGGGATGGCTTGAGGAAGCAAAGGCTCTGCTGTCGAAGTGGGGGCCTTCAGCTCCGGGCATTCAAAGTATGGGATATCGGGAGATCGTCCCTCATTTAAATGGTGAATATGACCTCACAAAAACTAAAGAGCTCATCCTCAGCGCTCACATGGCCTACGTGAAACGCCAACGAACCTGGTTCAAAGCGCTGTAGAGTTTCTAAATCCAATTAAATATTTGCATTCACCACTCAGGACGAGGGGAGTGCTACATGATTTCGACGCTGATGACGCCTGGGACGCCTTCGAGGTCCTTCACGCAAGCAAGCAGCTCGGCTCGGCTTGTCACTTGTAAATCAAAGAAGCCCGTGGCCTTGCGGTCGGGATTCACCTTGATGTTGATGGACTTCATGTTGATGCCCTTGGCGCTAATCGTTTTTGTCATTTGGTTCATGAGGCCTTGATTGTCCGTCACGATGATCTTGATCTTCACATCTCTTAGGATTTTGCGATTGTTTTCATCAGCCCATGAAACGTCCACGGCTCTTCCAGAATCCACGTCCAATACTTTCGGACAATTTACTCGGTGGCAAATTACTCCCCTGCCTCTGGAGATAAATCCAATGATCTCATCACCAGGCAATGGATTGCAGCACTTTGCAAATCGAACCATCACATCATCGATCCCCTCGATGAGAACGGCACTTCGCTTAGACTCTTTAATCGTGCGACCTTTGATGGAGGTTTCATCGGCAATGGCTTGGGCTTCTTCTTCGAGAGACTCTGGAGGTGCGCCTTTGAATTTTTCAGGAAATATTTTGGCCAATAGTTTTTCAGGAGCTGTTCTTCCATAACCAACTGCGATGATCATCTCATCAAGAGAGGCAAAGGAGAGCTGACCTGCGCGCTCGTCCACGTCTTTTAGCTTTTCAAATTTTCCAAAGTTCTCGTGAATTCTTTTGAATTCACGTTCCAATACGTCTCTACCGATCGCCCTTGCTCGATCTCGCTCTTCCGTTTTGATAAAAGCTCTGATTTTGGATTTCGCGCGACCCGTTTTTACAATCTTGAGCCAATCCTTGCTCGGTCTCTGCGTGGGCGAGGTCATGATCTCGACCGTGTCGCCGGATCGAAGTTTGTATTTTAGGGGCACCATGCGACCATTAACTTTGGCGCCGATACATTTGTTTCCAACGTCCGTGTGGACTGAGAATGCGAAATCTAAAGGCGTCGCTCCGACGGGGTATTCCTTTAATTCACCCTTTGGCGTAAAAACATAGATCTCACCCGCAAAAAGATCGAGCTTAATTGACTCATAAAACTCTGTGGAATTGTCTAGGGTCTCTTGTGCTTCGATCACTTGCCTGAGCCAGTGAAAGCGTTCCGCGTCTTTAGCGTTGAGCTTTCCTTCTTTGTATTGCCAGTGAGCCGCCACGCCACCTTCGGCCACTCGGTGCATCTCTTCCGTTCTAATCTGAACCTCAAGGCGCTCTCCATAAGGACCAATGACAGTCGTATGAAGGGATTGATACATGTTGTTCTTCGGCATGGCGATGTAGTCTTTAAAACGGCCCGGAACCGGTTTGAAGAACGAGTGAACAATCCCCAAAACTTCGTAGCATTCCGCTACCGAGTTGGTGATCACACGAAACGCTACAATGTCATGGATCTCTTCAAAGTCTAAATTCCGAGATTCCATCTTTTTATATATGGAATAGAAGTGCTTTGGTCTGCCGGTTACCTTGATCTTCAGCCCATATTCACCGGCTTTGTCGATCAGGATTTTCTTCATCGTCTCTGTGTATTTTTTTCTCTCATCTTGTTTCTTGTCGATGAGCTTAATGAGCTTCTGGTAGACCTCCGGATGAAGGTAACGAAGACAAAGGTCTTCTAATTCGACCTTCATCCATGAAATCCCCATGCGATTGGCAAGTGGGACATAGATCTCAAGAGTTTCACTAGCAATCGCTTCCTGCTTGTGGGGGGGCATGTGCTGTAGAGTGCGCATGTTGTGTGTGCGATCCGCAAGTTTGACGAGGATGACCCTTAGGTCTTTAGCTGTCGCCAAAATCATTTTTCGAAAGTTTTCCGCCTGTTTCTCGTGCTTTGACCTGAAACTAATTTTCGAAATTTTTGTGACCCCGTCGACGAGTTGAGCCACTTCTTTGCCAAATTCTTCAGCTAACTCTTCACAGCTAGTTTCGGTGTCCTCTACAACATCGTGCAAGATTCCCGTAACGATGGTCGCCAAGTCCATTTTCATTGTCGACAGAATGTAGGCAACGGAAATGGGGTGCATGATGTAGGGCTCGCCAGACTTTCGGGTTTGTCCTTCATGTAAAGAGAGGGCAAAGTCATGGGCCTTTTGCAGTAGTCCAAAATCAGCTTCAGGAAAGTACGACTTTACGCTTGCTTTGAGATCCTCAAAGCTGGGGTTGGGAGCGTGCTTATTGAATTTTGTGGATGAGGGCGAAGGAGTATCAGTCATTTTCTATTTCTTCGCACTCGTCAGGATTGGATACTGGGTCGGACATTAGAAACGGATAGCTTCCAGCACATGAGCTTCACACTCACGCTAAATTCTTTTTAATTATGGATTCGATTTCGAGGGCAGCACGATCAAGGCGATCGTTGAGGACTTGGAAGTCAAATTGATCGGCAAGGGCGATTTCTTTGCGGGCATTCTCAAGACGCTTTCGAATGTCGGCATCTGTTTCGGTTCCTCGCTTACGCAGGCGACTTTCTAGAATGTCAAAGTCAGGAGGCATAACGAAAATACTAATCGCCTGGTTGAAGGCACTCTTGATGCTTTGAGCTCCTTGCACATCAATCGTCATGATGAGGATCTCGCCTTTATCGATAGATTCTTGCACAACTTGTTTTCGAGTGCCGTAGCGATAGCCGTGAACCATCGCCCATTCTGCGAATTCATCTCGCTTTAGCATTTGCTCGAATTCGTCATCGCTTAAAAATATGTAATCTTGATCAGGAATTTCGGTGGGTCTAGCGGGTCTCGTCGTGCAAGTGATGGACCTGCTTGCATTCGGGAAACGCGAAATAAGTTCGCTGGCGAGAGTGGTTTTTCCACCTCCGCTTGGTGCTGCAATTACGACAAGTAGTCCTGACTTGGTCCCCATGTTGGCACATTAACACGGGATTTCTTGAAAATCGCTGTAATTTGCTGCCGCGCCGCGGCTCAGGTTTTTGGGAAGAAGTTGGCTTTTCCAAAAACAGGAATGGAGGCTTCGGTTATGAGTTTTGAAGGCGCTCGGACAAAGTTTCTCGGGCGATCGCGGAAAGCACAACGTGGTTGGAGTCAAGGATCACGACGGTTCTCACTTTTCGCCCTTTGGTGGCGTCAATAACTTTATGGGTTCTCTCAAGCTCTTGGCAGTGGCGCTTCACGGGGTCCGAGTCATAAGCCATGAGGCCAATGACTCTGCCCTTGGGAACCGTGTTCCCAAAGCCAACATCCATGATTTTGATTTGATCTGCCATAACAATGCTGAGTCTTACACCAAGTTTAGACTTTGTTCTCGAATTTTTTCGACCTCGAGCTTGGCTTCGCTGATCTCGCTTGAAGTTTCGGGGTCTTGGGTCTTGTTGTTCAAAGTTGTAAACTCCCGATTCAATTCTTGGGCTAGGAAATCTAGTTTTTTCCCGACGTTTTGTTCCTTGGGGTCACAGATCAACGAGTTCAAAGCTTTAAGGTGTGAGTCAATTCTCTGGAGTTCTTCGCTGACATCTTTCTTGTCTGCGAGCATCACAAACTCTTGGTAGACACGGCTTGAGTCCGGCGTGGCCTGTTCCATTTTCTCAGCCAATTTGGCAATTCGATCTTCCATTTGCTTTTTCCACTCTTGGTGAAGCGCTGGAATCTTTGCCTCTAACTTTTTTAATGAAAGTGAAAGGTTCTTATGAATTTCTTGGATGGCTTTGCGGGTTTCTTCGCCTTCGATGGCGCGTTCTTGCGCAATCTTTTCAGATAACTCGGCAATCCAATTTTTTAACTGATCGGTTCCGATCGAGTCTTTGATTGAGAACTCTTCGCGTTCTTCTTCTTCGTTCCACCATAGGGCCTGATTTTGCAAGAGTGCAAAAGCCTTAAGGGCAGGGCCGACTAGAGGATTGGACATTTTCACATCTTGCCCGTTTTCAAGTGCGGCTTTAAAGCTTTCGAGAAACCTGCTTACTTTAAGTTTTGACCCGGACTCCAAAGACCCTTTGGGGTGAGAAACATCGACCCAAAGATCGAAACTTCCTCTTGAAAGAGGGGTTTTCAGCCATGATTTAAAATCGTTTTCGAAAACCTGCCAATCTCTTCCTGCACGTAACTTGAGGTCAAAAAATCTATGGTTAACACATTTTGCTTGAAGCTTAATATGTCGGCCTTCAACTTCTTTTTCTATTTCTGCAAAGGCCGTCATTGAAGACCAAGCCCTTGATGTTGCTTTTAGGTTGTTCATCTCAGTCATGCCTGGTGCGTTTTTGTTTTGATGTTCTTTGAATCAATATTTCGATACTTCTGATATCTTGCCTCTAGTAAGTTTGCGTGACTCAGTTCTCTCAGGCCAAGGAGTTCTTTCGAAATCGCTTCTTTTAATGTTTTGGCTGATTCCTCAAAACAATCATGCGCACCCTCGGCATCTTCTTTGATGATGGCATCGCACAATCCGAGTTCAAAAGTTTCTTGTGCGGAAAGCTTCAGAGCAAGAGCAGCTTTTCTCATCTCTCCAGAATTGCCCCAAAGAATCGCGGCGCAACTTTCCGGGCTGATGACGGAGTAAATAGAGTTCTCCAACATAAGCAACTTATCTGTGACTCCAAGGGCAAGGGCTCCGCCAGAGCCGCCTTCGCCTATGACAACTCCAACCGACGGACATTTAATCTCGAACATTTTACGGATGCTCTCGGCGATTGCTACGGCTTGACCGCGTTCCTCTGCGCCAATGCCGGGAAATGCGCCAGGTGTATCGATAAAGGTAATAAGTGGTTTGTTGAATCTCTCTGCGAGATCGAAGATTCGCATCGCTTTTCGGTAGCCTTCGGGCCTTGCCATTCCAAAGTTGCGTTCAACTTTTTCTTTTGTCTTGCGCCCCTTCTGATTGGCCACGATAAACACGCCTTCAGTTTCTCCGGTAGAGGGGTGCGTGAATTCCGCAATTCCCCCTATGATGGCAAGATCCTCACTAAAGGATCTGTCGCCTTTTAGTTCTTCAAAGTTTGTGAAGATTTCGCCTACGTAGTCTAGTGCGTAAGGGCGCTGCGGGTGTCTACTTTTTTCTACAATCTTCCAGGCCTGGCTGACGTTTTCCTGGGATACATTATTTTCACTCATAGTTTTTTGCCTGCTTTCATAGGGGAAACACAAATTCCTTCTGCTTTGTTTACTATAGTATTTGCGGTTTCCCCCTATGAAGGTATGTGTTTTTTACTCAAAAAACAAAGTTAGCTTCGGATTTTTTACGTTCTTTCCTTGTGCGCGGACTCAAAGAGAGTGTCTTACATACTTATTCAGGTCTGAAATCACAGCTTCCTCTGTGCTCCCTATTTATCCACCGTAAGCTGAGGATAATTCTGAGGATAACTTGTGCACAACTGCTTACCTTGGGTCGCGATGACTCCAATAAAAACAAGTGCTTATAAAAAAAATGAAAAAAATGAAAAAAACTTAAAGGTATCGGTTGACTTTCTTTTCACATCCCCGTAGAAGCTCCCTTCGTTGTTGTTCTTTGAAAACTAAATAGTAAGGAAAAAAATGACTCTGAAATTCAGAGTTTGGTCTCCTTGTGCCTGGATCTACGGATCCGAGTTCAAAAGAGTCCAAACTTTAATTTTGAGAAAATTTTTGTGACATTAAACAAACTAAAAACAGTAATTCAGATCAACCTTGGTCTGTCTAATTTGATAAACGTTAAATAATACACGACCAGTGGTCGGTCTGAACTATGGGATTTAAACACTTTTATGAAGAGTTTGATCCTGGCTCAGAACGAACGCTGGCGGCGTGCCTAACACATGCAAGT
>CAZXHL010000030.1:0-25845 GCA_964640545.1 uncultured Bacteriovorax sp.
AGTGAAAGTGCGAATAGTGCGTCGGTCGGGGGTGCTCTTGTCCCGCTACTGGCTTTGGGGATTCCTGGAAGTGCGACGGATGCGGTTTTGTTGGGCGCGTTTATGTTGCACAACTTGAATCCTGGACCTCAGCTTTTTTCAGAGAGGCCGGATTTGGTATACGGAATTTTCGCTGCGTTACTTTTGGCAAATCTTATGGTGTTCATTCTAGGTTCTTTGGCGATGCCTTTATTTCGGAAGGTTGTTTTGATCTCGGAATCTTTGATGACACCGATGATCCTCATGTTAGCAATTGTTGGGAGTTATGCCGTTAACGCTTCGATCTTTGATGTCGGTCTGTGCTTGAGTTTTGGTTTGCTGGGATGGGTGCTGAAACGTTTTTCCTACCCTATAGCACCTATTGTGCTGGGTCTTGTGCTGGGAAAAATGATGGAAGAAAATCTGAGAAGAGCTCTGTTAATGAATGGATTCGAAAGTTTTTGGTCGAGTCCTTTAAGTCTTGTTTTCATTGCTTTGTCTTTGACTTCATTTCTTTACCCTATTGGCCAACGCCTCAAGAATCGCAAGACTTCGATCTAGGGACAAAAAGTTTCATAAAAGGCTTGGGTTTTGGAGATTTGGAATGGGCTCCAGGCTAAATCCCATTTTTTCATGATTCGAGTAGCAGCAATTTCAGCCTCGCTAACATCGTCTGCATCAATAGACAATTCCCATAAGGGTTCTTCCCTGAGGCCTTGCCAATTTTCGATTGTGGCTTTGAGTCCTTCTGGGGTTGCCCATTCCCATCGCTGAGCCTGGGCGGGGCCTAAGGCGGCGAGTTGCATCGTGTCCGGGAATAAAATGGCTCTCAACTGGGCGAGTTCTAGTTGAAGTGAGTTGAAAAGATCAAACCATTTGCGCTTTTTGATGATGTCGCGAATGGTTTCAAGCTCCAACTTTAATTTTCTCTTGGCGGCGCAGCTTGGAGCCAAAGCTTCGTCTTTTCCTATCCAATCTGATTCACAATTGATTTTTGAATGGTCTTGTAGATGCTCAGGTAGATCGCTTTCAAACATAGGGCGCAGCTTTATGGTGCTATCTTTTTTGTCTTCACCGATTCGGAGTCTCGCCAAGACTCCTGAATCTTTTAGTTGCGTGCAGCGGATAGGGTGGTCCAGGAAATAAACGTCGAACACTTCTTTTTCGAGGTCTTCAAAGCGATCTGGGGAACTGTGTATGGCATGAAGCAAATCAACAGGCTCTTCGACGAGATACTTGAGTTCGCTGGAATAAGAACTAACGCTCACAGAGAGGGCAGCCATGGTGAATGCAAATTTAATAAATCTAACGGGCTTCATTCAATTCTCGCTATGCAGAGAGGATAGCAGCTAGGGTGCTTGTGTCTACGCAAAACTCAGGTCCTCGCGTATCAATAGCCAATCAGGCGAAATCTTAACCAAATTATAACAATATGGCTTCTTATAATCCATTACACTAAGGGGAGTATGAGGGCATCACTGCGTTTCTTTTCTTTGGTATTGCTTATGGGCTTACAGGTTTCCTGCTTGCCGGTGAGTGATCAAAATAGTGATTCAGCTGCTGCTTGTTCTGTGAATGGCAGAGAGCCCGAGCTCTACGGGAAGTGGAAAAAGCTTACTGGTTATGGCCCGGACCAGAGTTCAGATAATTTGAGGGACGACTTCGACGTTATGATCATTCCGCAAGGTACCCACATGTGTGAGGCGAAGTTTGTAAATAAGGCACAGACTTATACTCGCTATCATGCAACGTTTGGTCACCATGCAAGAAACAAAGAGCTTGATTATAGAATAACGGCCGTCGGTAAAAGTGATACGGGCCTGCAAAAAAATGCGACTTATGACGTGGACTACACCCTCGGCTGCAATGGAAGAATTCCGACTCTTCGTTTTGAGTATTCCAATGGCGACATTGAGACTTACGAAAGTTGGTCGACAAAGGTCCAAGTTACCGATTGTGGCCAGAACCCTGACACTTCTAAATCTAACTAATTCCAAAAAGGGCTTGTTCGCCTGTTGTTCTGTGGAGCAACCCTGGCTAAACTAGGCGCATGGGAAGCAATATTGCGAGCGAAGCGGCATTGTCGCGAATCAAAAAACTTCAGAAAAGCTTGGAACTTTCTTTAAAGGAAATCTCGAAACAGGTACGGACGGTGGATAAGCGCCTTCAGGGTTTTAAAACTTCTCTTGGAGGACTTTCCAAAAACAAGACTCAGGAAAAACTTATGGTCTTTCTCGGGAAAAGCCGCAAGGAATTGCTGTCCTTCCAATCGAAGGTTGAAAAGCAGGTTGAGACTTTGAAGGTTCAGGCTAAGGCGATCACCGAAGCGGAAAGAGCGAAGAGACGTGCCCGAAGTCGATCTAAATGAGCTTGAAAGGTATCTGCGAATCTATCAGCAGAATCCAGATTCGAGGGTGTTTGCGCCTTTGGCAGACATGTATCGAAGGCTAGCTAGATACAAAGAAGCAGAGCAGATATGTCGAGAGGGCTTGCAGCGTCATCCCTACTACGCAGGAGGGAAGGTCGCGCTTGCGTACATTTTATTAGACACCAGCCGTCTGGATGAGGCTCTTGGGGAGGTCAACGCCGTTGTCACCTACTATCCAGACAATCTTATGGCTCGAAAAATTTTGGTGCGTGTCCTTGCGGGGATGGGGGACTTGGCCAAGGCTCAACGTGAGTATCAAGCCCTTCTTCAGCTGGCACCACAAGTAAAGGGAGATCCTGAACTTGAAAGGGTCTTGAGTGCATCTTCTGCGGAAAAGCGGGATTCTCATCCTGAGTCGGACGACTGGGGGGCTGCGCCAAAAGCTATGTCGGGTAGCGTCAGAGTTCAGAGTTCTTATGAAAAAACGGAGGTAGATTCGAGCCTTTATGGACCCTCCTCAGCTACGCCTAAATTCAACATCCAGAGCCCTAGAAGGGCCGTTTTACTCAAAAAGAAACAAATACTTGAAAGATGGCTTCAGACCTTGGAAGCCTGACAACTTTAGTTTAGAACCTTCGGTCTATGCTTGAAGTAGGTAGTTTTAAACGCAATTCAAAACTGGAAATCGATGGTTTCCCTTACACTGTTGTTGATTTTCAACACGTCAAACCCGGGAAGGGTAGTGCCTTTACTCGATGCAAGCTTCGTAATTTGATTACGGGGCAGCAGCTAGAGAGAACTTTTAAATCTGGAGATCGTTTCCCAATTCCAGACATCTCAGCCAAAGATATGCAGTATCTTTATGCTGAGGGTGACTTGTTAACTTTTATGGATACAAGTGACTACGAGCAAATCACAATCGATGCTTCTACGTTGGGGGATTCGAGAAAATTTTTGGTCGACAATATGGAGTGCGCTGTTTTGTTTTACAACAATAAGCCGATCAACGTTGAACTCCAAAATTTCGTCGAACTCCCCATTGAATACTGTGAGCCCGGTTTCAAGGGGGACACTGCACAGGGGGGAACGAAGCCTGCGACTCTCGCCGGTGGGCATACTGTGACGGTTCCTCTTTATTTGAACCAAGGCGACATTCTAAAAATTGATACAAGGACTGGTGAATACGTTGAGAAAGTCAGTAAATAAAAAAACAACGGCCAAAAAAGCCGTTAAATCTAATAGTGCAAAAAAGAAGCCTGGAGTTGCCAAGAAAAAAACGGCTTCTAAAAAAGCTTCAGCTGCTAAGACGGTGGTTAGGAAATCATCCACCTCTAATGTGAACTTTGCTGTGATTGAAGAATACTTGGATTTTATGGAAGCTCGTGGGCTCAATGAGCTTGAGTATTCCGTGCCGTCTCTTGCAATCAAGCTTAAGCGAGGCGGTGGCGGCTCGCCAGGAGTAGTTTCTGCTCCTGCGATAGTCCCAGCTCCTGCGGTGTCCAACAATTCTCACGCGTCCAATTCTCACGCATCAGAAGAGAAATCTAATTCTCATGTGGTTAAGAGTCCTTTTGTTGGAACTTTTTACCGTTCTGCAGGCCCCAACCAAGAGCCTTTCATCGAAGAGGGTAAAACTGTTGGGTCTGGAGACGTTCTTTGTATCGTTGAAGCTATGAAGCTGATGAATGAAATTGAGTCTGATATCAAAGGTCGAATTAAGAAGATCCTTGTGAAAGATGCAACCCCAGTTGAGTTTGGCGAGCCTCTTTTTGAAGTGGATCCTCTTTAACTAATTTGTTCGAAAGAGTTTTCTCGAGTTTGCTCGAAAGAGTTTGCTCGAAAGTTTTCGAGGGATAATATGAAAAAGCTACTAATTGCTAATCGTGGTGAAATTGCCGTAAGAATCATTCGTACCGCTCGTGAAATGGGAATCCAGACTGTCGCTGTTCATAGCGAAGTTGATGCCGATTGTATGCACGTAGCTTTGGCCGATGAAAGTGTTTGCATCGGAGGGAATAGGGCTACTCAATCCTATTTGAATATCGTATCGCTATTGTCGGCTTGTGAAGTTACGGGCGCAGACGCGGTTCATCCGGGGTTTGGTTTCCTTAGTGAGCGCGCTGATTTTGCAGATGTTGTTGCCAAATGTGGACTAACTTTTGTTGGGCCTACGGCAGACTCCATGAGGAAGATGGGGTCTAAGGTAGAAGCTAGAAGAATTGCGGAAGATGCAGGTGTTCCTTTGCTAAAAGGGACGGGTGTTTTGGAGTCCGTGGAAGAGGCAAAAAAGGCAGCAGAAAAAATTGGCTATCCGGTATTGATCAAGGCCAGTCACGGTGGTGGCGGGCGAGGAATGCGTGTCGTCCAACAACCTTCTGAGATGGAACAAACTTTCCACTCTGCAAGGAGTGAGTCTCAAACAGCCTTTGGCTCGTCTGAAGTTTTCATAGAAAAGTTCGTCGAAAAACCAAGACATATTGAAATTCAGTTGATCGCGGATAAGCACGGTAACGTTGTTCACCTTGGTGAGCGAGAATGTAGTTTGCAGCGTCGTCACCAAAAAGTGATTGAGGAAGCTCTGTCTCCTGTTATGACGGCAAAAGTTCGTGAGAAAATGGGTAAAGCTGCCTGTGACCTAGCGAGGTCTGTTGATTACGTGGGCTTGGGGACGGTTGAGTTCTTGGTCGATGACGATCTCAACTTTTTCTTTATGGAGATGAACACAAGAATTCAGGTGGAGCATCCCGTGACAGAGGAAGTGACGGGGTTGGATCTCGTTCGAGAACAAATTAATGTCGCGTTAGGAAAAAAATTAAGCTTCAAGCAAGAAGATGTGAAGTTTGAAGGGCATGCCATTGAATGTCGTATCAATGCCGAAGACCCCACTTCCTTTATTCCGTGTCCTGGTTTGATTGAAACGTATCGTCCACCAGGAGGTCGTCGTGTTCGTTTGGATTCCTACGTATATGAAGGTTATAGGGTTCCTCCTTTCTATGATTCTATGATGGGTAAATTGATTGCCTGGGGGAAAACACGTGAAGAAGCACGTATTACTCTTCTTCGGGCTCTACGAGAATTTAAGATCACAGGGATCAAAACAAATATCCCTCTCCATATTAGAATTCTGAGCCATCCAGACTTTGTAAAAGCCAACTGCTATACGAAATGGATAGAACAAGATCTTCTAAGAAAGGGCTAGGGCCTACGTGTCTTCCCGGGAAGAATTTCTTCGAAAATTATCGCCAGATTTGCGAGCTGTTTTTGATCGTGCAGAAAAAATGCTGGAAGAGTCTTTGTTCCAACGTGCTCTGGCTCTGTTTCAAAAGTTAGAAACCTATCTTCCTAACGAAGAATTTCTTGTGGAGGAGATTGATGATTGTAGGCGCCGTGTCCTTCAAAGTAGCGGGCCTGCAGCGGGCCAAGTTGGAGCGACATCTCATGGTTCTGAATCTGCATCCGCACTTATGGAGGGCCTCGCCAGAGACTTGGGGATCCATGGCGACGCTATTGAACGGGCCGAAAAGATTCCCGAAATTTCGGAAATTTTGGATTCAATGAATACAGGCCATGAGATGAACGCCGCTTTAGATCTTTCAATTTTTGCTGGCGTGTCAGAAAATTGGCAAGTTGCCTTAGAGGCAACCAATAAAAGAATTGCAGCGGGTGAGTGCCCAGAAGATTTGTATGTTTGGAAATTATGTTGTCTTGTTCATTTGGAATCGTTTGCAGAGGCTGTTGCCCTATTTAGTTCCAGACATTGGAGCTCCAAAATACTCATACACGTTAACTTTTTGGCGGGTTTGGCGTATGAGGGCCTTGGAGTAAGAGATCAGGCTAAGTCTCGATTTACAGCGGTATTCAATCAAAATTCCAGATACCGAAAAGTGGCTCAGAAATTATTAAATTATTAGTTTTTTGAACTACTTAGGTGACAAATTGGCAACTCCTCTTGCCTTTGGTTTTTGGAAATAGACACATAAAATATAGAGAGATGAAATTCGCAAAGCAAAAGCTGCTGATTCTGGTAATGCTCTTTGCTTTGCCTCATGCTTTTGTTCTCGCGCTCATCGAAACACCGGAACTTTCATCATGGGTGCTAAATGTCGCACTTAAAGTTGCGCGTTTACGAACCGGACTCAAAATTGATGCTACTGGGTGGGATGTGAACCCCGTTACGTTTTCCGCAAAAATTGAGGGTGTTGTGCTTGAGCATGAAGATCTCAGACTTCAGGCTCCTAGGGTTCAGGTTTGGCTATCGCCTGTCGCACTGTTTTTAGGCAAGTTACATTTTAGCGTTTTAGAAATTGCAGATGCTCAAGTTCAGCTAGATTCTAAACTGCTTCCAGAAAAGAATTTGGCTGATAAAAAAGAATTAGATAGCCAAGAAAAATTTCTAGGAAAGTTCTCTCGATCCTATCCAGATTGGCTCGGAGAGAAGATAGAGGATGTGTTTGATCGCTTGGCCAAAAGAAACATTAGTTTTGATGATGCAGAGCTATCGCATTTAGAACTCAAAACTAGGGATCTTCACATTGGTGATTTTAATTTGGAGCTCAATAACCTTCAACAAGGACAGGCTCGTCTAGAGTGGGAAGTGAATGATATTCTTGTCAAAGAACGTCTCGCAAAGATTGAGCAATTCTCTGGAACTATTTCTCTGCTAAAAGCGGGTCAAAAGTCTTACCAAGTTTACATCGGTCAAGTGGCTTTGGATCTCACGAAGGGCGAGAAACAAGAAGCTACCATAAAACTAAGAGGAGCTTGGCCCGGTCAAATTGTTCTGGATTTGAAAGAGGATTGGAAGTCAATCAATGATTTCTTGAAGCAAAGTCCAGATCTCTCGAAAGATGCTTTCGGGGGTGAGAACCGAGGAAGCATCGATGTTCAGCTTTCAGCTAGACTGTTGGAACAGTCTCTCGACTGGGTTCAGGTGGATCTTCAGACAAATGGCTTGATACTGGATAGCGGCCATTACAATAACGTGAAGTCTTCTTTGAGGATCTCCCCAATGGAGAAATCTTGGGACTTTGCCGTGAAATCATTTTTGATGAAGCTAGATGGCGGTCCAGGGGTCGAGTCCAATTGGGTCAACTCCATCGAACTCGTAAGTATGAAACGTGAAGAGGGACAGGTTGATGCTGTTTTAAGTCTCACCGAAGCGTCTCTTTGTGGAATCATGTTGGCCGTCGCGGATCCTCTTTGCCAAGTAGGAGTCGCCTTTACAGGAAATGTTGGAATCAAAGGGAGCCTAGATCCAGTTCAGTTAAGAATAACGCCCGATTTTAAATTTACCGCAGGTCCTATCCTTAATGATCCTTACCTGAAGGATGGTGAGGTCATTGTGAACATCAAGCCTGGAGTTATGAAAGGGCAACTTTTGGCAAACGACAAGAGGCTGATATTTGAAGACTTTAGTTTGTCTTGGGAAGAGATGGATCCAATCGAATTTAGGGGTGACTTGGTTTATACGCCCACAAGAGTAAACCTTCGGGCGTCACTAGAGAGCGGGCGTTTTGATACGATGTTTAAGGATCTTGTAGATTTTAAATTCTCTGGTCATGCAAAAATTGATGCTGACATATTCTACGATCATTCCTTGCCGAGAGAAAAGCGAACAGAGGTCAACGCCATGGTGCGCTCAAAAAGCTTTAGATTTGAGGATCAAGACCTGGGAACACTTTCTGGCCCTCTCAAATATCTTGATAGAAAACTTTTGCTAGGTCCCTTTCAGTTAAGAAACGGTGGAGGTAGTGGAGTTGTTCATGGAAGTCTTGTCCCTACTGTTGATAGAGGTCCTTACTTGTCACTGGTAAATATTTTTAATCGATTTGAGTATGTAGCCTATTTGGATGAGAAGAGGGAAAACGAAGCGTTTCGAGGATTTGTTTCTGGTAGAGCTATTTTAGAAGGCCATGTTAATTCTGATCTCAACCCAGAGAATAAGCTCGTAGGAAATATTGCTATACAAGCTAAAAACTTAAAAGCTTTTGATATACCCTTCGAATCGGCAAATCTTGAGGCGACTTATGAGAACAATGATCTCATCATTAAAAATCTCGATGCCCTGAAGGACGGAGCTACTCTTAAAATGAAGGGCTTGCTCAGTGACAAAGGTGGCAGTGAGCTAAAATTTAATTCAGGAGCTATTCCACTTAAAGGAATAGAGATTGAACCCAAACTCTCTTTGTTTGAGCGAGGAACGGTGAAAATCGATGGATTTTGGAGGCCAAATGAAGGCTGGGGCGTTGATGGTGAAATTTCTGGGGCAAGGATCGCAGGTGCCAATCTAGATTCTGGAAACGCGAGACTTCGCGGTGATAACAAGGGCATCGCAATCAAGCTGGCGTGGCCGACTCTTGACTTCAACTACCTAGGAAAATATGTGGACGATAGCGTCTTGATAGATTCCATGGAGGTAAAGCTAAAGGACCAGGGTATCTATGCTGGTTTTGCTTATCTGGGTGATTGGGAGTCCCCGCGGCCCGTTGAGACGACCGGGGAACTTGCCTTCCAATGGCAGCCTTCAGCGGGATACTTTAGTACCAAACAGCTCAAGATCAACGCTCCACATAAGACGGATGTGCGACCAGAGACGGTTTTGGATGTCGAAGGTTCTCAATCCTTGGTTTGGAAAGATCGTAAAGTGGTAGAAAATACTATCGCTTGGCAAAATGTTAGCCGCCTTGATTTGCGAAGTGCAACTGGGGACTCTGAACTAGGAATTAACGCTATTCTTCCTCTGGGATTGATGAGGCTTTTTGTTCCTGAGCTTGATGCACGATTTGGAACTGTTGAGATTGATGGAAGTATTCCCCTGTCTCCTCATTTTGCGACGCTAAGACTTTCCGGAAAAGTAAGAAATGGAATTCTTAAGATTCCGGAGATTACTGGGGAGCTCGAAGGTCTGTCGGTAGACTTTGAAATGCAAAGATCTCAGGTGCAAATCTCTGAAGCTAATGCCCGAGCTGGATCAGGCGGAGTCGGTTTTCGAGGAGTTTATAAAATAGACTTTTTGAAGCCGGCTGCAGATATTTTGGTTGATCTCAGACAGGCTGAATTGGTGCTACTGGATGATGTGCCGGGCGTGTTTACTGGAGAGCTTCAGATTCGTGGAGACAAGATGCCTTATCTTATGTCAGGTAAGATCAACGTGGCTGAAGCTCTCTATACAAAAGAGTTTGATGGCGAGACAGAAGAAGTGATCGACCCAGGTGAGGAACCTGCGCTGAGATTTGACTTAGACGTCACCCTGATGAATGACTCCGCAATTAGGAATTCGATTGTCAGTTCGAACTTGTCGGGGGAAATGACTCTTGCTGGTAATTCAAATGAACCACTTATTCGTGGAGATCTCGTTCTCGCAAATGGGACCATTCACGCCAATCAGGTAGATTTTAAGATCATTCAGAGCCGCATTCAGTTTTATGGAGAGAAGGAGAACGTTCCCATTGTCAGCTTGAGGGCAGGGACGAATATTTCGTATTCAGGAACCGATTATAAAATTGAAATGAATGCGAGAGGCCCAGGAAGTAGTCTGGCTATGGACTTTAGCTCAGACCCTCCTTTGCCCAAAAAAGATATTGTGAGCTTGTTGGCTTTTGGTGTGATCAGACAGGATGATAATCTTGGCGAAGAAAATGATGATCTCGTCACTGCGGCTCAAGCCGAGGCCTTCCAGACAATTTTTGGTCAAGCTATTGGAAATAGTTTGAGCAAAAGTACAGGCTTTGATGTGAGGCTTAAGGCGTCCACAAGTCAGGCAGGTAGGGCTGACAACGTCCCTAAGGTTAGTGTTATGCGTAGACTTTCTGATCGGGTAACAGCTCGATTCGCTAGAAGCTTAGACGTAAATAATCCTGAAAAAGATTTGCAGGTCGATTATCAGTTGCTTAACAATGTAAACTTGTCAGGAGTTTGGGAAAGTCCAACTCCTGAAGATTCTTCTGTCGGTGTGGATTTGAGGTTCCGTTTTGAAATTGAATAGCGCAATGATCATGTTTGCTGTCTTGCTAGCGGGAGCAAGCGCTATAGACGCCCATGGTGGATCAAGAATTTCATCTATAGAGTTAGAATCCCAGGGGGCCCTCCCCGAGAGCCGTATTAGAGAGCTTTTGGGCGTCAAAGTTGGTGATGAGTTTTCTGAGGCTAGTCTTGATAAGGGATTGAAGAGACTTGCCAATACGGGAAGATACCAGGGGCTTCAACTGAGATATGACCCTGTGAAGGGTCGGCTAGTTTTAGATGTTAAGCTTTTTGATATCCTGCAAGACGTTCAAGTTAGCTTCTTTGAGAAAGAGATTGCTGAGAGTTTGAGGGAGCTTCTCAAGAAAGATATTCTAGAGATCAGTTCTTTGTCGGTTAGCGATCAAATCTCTGTTGATGCTTTGCCTGAAATTCGTGAATTAGTAGAGGCTCGATTGCGAGCTAGAGGCTTCTATAAAGCAAAAGTCGTCCTTGCCTTGCAAGAAGGTGAGAAAAGATATGACCGAGTTCTATTGATTGATGTGAGGCTGAATGAACAAGACAAAGTGCAAGCATTGCGCTTTTCTGGATTTAGATCGGCTGATTTGGATGAGCTAAGAAAGTTATTAGAGCGAGTGGTATATACAAAGCCATATTTAAGAAGTTTGGATACCCCAAACGATTTAATCAATAACCCCGAAGAATACTTACTCGAAAGAATTCGTCGATTGCGAAGTGCTGATCAGGGCAAGCCGGTTCAGTTTGATATTGAATTCCCTGCAGACCAAACTTTGCTGAATGGAACTTTGACGGCTTGGGGAAAAAAGATGCGCCAGGAGGGATATTTTGATTTTGATATTCAAAGTCAGATTGTCGAGCTCGAGGATAAACGCGTTTTGGAAATCATCCTTAGTCGTGGTCAAAAATATGATATTCAGTTCTTTGGAAATATAAACTTTTGGGAAAGAGAGCTAAGACAGGTCGTTTTGGATCGTCCTATTCGACTTGGAATTCCGTTTAATTTAAATGATGCGAAGAACGCCGTAAAATCAAAGTACCTATCTGAAGGATATATTGACATTAAGGTGGACTCCGAAATTTCGAGTAGTGAAGATCGAAGAATTGTATTGCTTCGTTTGACGGAAGGAAAACAATACTTTTTGGGTAACATTGTTTGGGAAGGTGTTTCCTTGCGGGAAAAGATGGCCTTATCCCAGATTGAAACACGCTGGAAGGATTCCATGAGTCATCCTTTCCACTACACCTATTTTGATGAAAAAGATATTCGGTCTCAGCTTCCATTTTTACTTTCAATGTTGAAGGCAGAGGGGTATCTGCAGTCCAGGTTCTTGGGTTTCAGCTATGTCAAACCAGGAGTTCAGGAAGGTAATCAGGTTACCATCAAGATCCCCCTTCAGCTAGGACCTCAGTTTAGGGTGCGTAGTGTTGCTTTGGAAAATTCTGAAGAAATAGAAAAAATCATGAAGCTGAAGAAGATTCCTTTCGCCATTGGAGAGATCGCATCTTCCGAAAAGATTCTCGAAGTTTCAGATTCTTTGAAGACAGAGGCTCGTGAAAGTGGGTTTTTGCTTGCCTCTACCCCGGCTTCGGTGGATGAAATTGTAAATTTTTCCGATACCACCGACGAGGTAGATCTCGTCTTTCGCTTGTCGCATGGGCCAAAAATTCGGATGGGGCAGATTGTTCCAGAGGGGCTACGTAAGACGAAAGAGAAAGTCGTCCTCCGGGAGTTTGAGCGTGAGGACATGACTACTGGTGATGTTTGGATTCCGTCAAAGCTTGAAAAAATTGATGAGAGACTCCTGGCTTATGGATTGTTTAACAATTTGAGAATGCAATCTTCGGATCCCCGAGCCTTATCAGAAGAATCGGGTGAAGGTGTCGAAGTACAAGAACGTGACTTGCGAATCGTTCTCAGTGAGAGATCGGGGGGGGCCGTTGAGTTTGGGCCATGATACCGAACAGATTTGGGAATTGTGGCTTTTGGTGAGGTTAATTACAGAAACCTTGGAGGAATGAACCGAAGTGTCGTTTTAAGGGGACAAGTATCTAGGAAAATTGAGAACTACCTTTTCCCGGAGCAGAGGTATTCCTTGAGTCTCCTTGAGCCCTACACTCTAGGAGTGGCTATCGCTTCGAGATTGTCGCTTGTCTACGAAAAGAAAGATGATCGCCAATTCGATACATTTGGAAATCCAGAAGATGGTTTTAATATTGAAGAAGTTTCCTTGGCTTTAGGGCTGTCGAGAGAAATTGCCGATAAGTTCACTTTGAAGTTGAATGCTTATACGTTGTCGGTTCCCAGAATCTTCGACCTGACTGTGGCGGGTTCTACAGCTAGTAGACTCAGATATAGAATTGCTACCGTGGGACCTCAGTTGGAGTGGGATGATCGAGACAATATTTTCAACCCGACACGGGGCTTTTTGGTACAGACGTCGTTAGAATACTCTGGACCAAGTATCGGAAGTGGCGAGGATGTACACTTTCTATTGAACAGAAATGAAATTAGCTACTATAGAACTTTGAGACGTAATTTGGTCTTTGCTTCTTCGGCTTCATATGCTCACATGAGAGCTCTAGGAGGTGTTGAAGGTATTCCCGAGAACAGGCGATTGGTTCTCGGTGGTCGCACGACCGTTCGATCCTTAGGAGAGAGAAAGCTGCGGTTTGACCAGGCTGGGGTAGGGCTAATGAATAGTGGATTACTGAAGTTAGAGTTGAGGCAGGGAATCTTCGGGGAAGTCGGCGTCGCCTATTTCTTTGATGTAGGAAGAGTGGACGCTGCTAATTTTGAGGGCGAAGGTTGGCGAGAGGCGGCCGGAGTAGGACTAAGGTATCAAACGCCAGTGGGGCCACTGGCGCTTGATTTTGCTTTTAATATGGATAAGAAATCCGGCGAAGATTTTCACCGGATTCTCTTTAGTGTAGGTGTCTTTTAGTTCTTCTTGAACGGAAGCGTTTCAGGAAGACCTTGGGGGGCACTGAGCGGACCAAGTTCTAAAGGCTTTATTCCAAAGAATCTGAAGGCAGCTGAAAGCTCTGAGCTAGCAGCATCTACAGCCGACATGTGACGTTGGCGTAAGATCTCAACACCTTTGGCACGAACCGCGTCGTACATTCCAGGAGCTGTTTCAGAAACGTTCATCTTAACTTCAGGTGTTACCCCGACGTTCTCGATGTACTCTCCGTTAGAGCGCACAATCAAAGACTCAACTTGTCTTACGTCCATGTTGGTGTTCGGAGCTTGCATGTAGTTAACGACGTTGCCACCTGCACCCATGGTTCTTTGTCCAACTAGAGTTGCCATTTTGTTGTCTTGAAGGACACCGGCAAAGATATCACAAGACGAAGCACACATTTCATTGACCAATAGAACAATGTTGAAGTCTTTAGTGAGTTCTTCATTGCCCTTCAACGTCCAAGGAGTCATTCTTTCAAGATTCACTGCAGTTGCCTTTGGAGTGATTCCGAGTCCTTGAGCTTCAGCTGACATCACTTCATCATATAGACGGCTGGCGATAACTTTCTCAACATCTGAAGCAGCGCCTTCTTTCCAATTATCCAAGCTATCGATCCAACCTTCGTTAGTTCCGATTTGAATGCTTGGTTGGATGATTTTGTTTTTGCTTAGACTTTGTGCAAGATCCATAAGCAAGAACAATGATCCACCGCCGTTGTTGATCGTATCGATAACAATGTCTTCAACTCCCATATTTTGGAAAGCGGCAAGCGTTGCTTTGAATTCTGGTACTGGGTCGCCATTAACAGAGAAAGAATGAAGCAGGATGTATCCCATCATGACTTTCTTTGTTTTTGATTCGCCATTTGCCAAGTAGTTAACGGCCTCGGGCCAAACGTACGCAGGGTAGGTGAGGGCAGAAGGAATTGCCAAAGCACCTGCAGGTACGGAGCGAACTTTTCCTAGTGCTGCAAGTGAACTCTGTGTTCCGTCAAACTTAACAAGTGATTCGGGGTTCATCGTCCAAGAAGCTACGTTGTTGTTGATAGAGAAGTTGTCGATTCTTTCTTTGAAAGAGCTCAACGTCTTCGGTTTGAAGGTATCGAGATTGATCTTCATTCCGTTAAAGTCCAAAAGTGCGAACGGAAGTTGCACGTTAGAACCTTCACTTCCAAGGAAAGACTCGGTCTCTTTAATTTTTCTAAGATCGCCAGACTGAATCGCTTTTCTCAAGGCAGCATCTGCCATATCTTTTCTATAAGTATAAAGATCCTTTTCAACCCATGGAACGGTAACGTCAGTTTCAACATCTCCGTTTTTGATTGTAAGAGTGACATCATCTTCTTTTGGAAGTGGGCTGCTCGTGCTTAACTTCGCGAAAAGACGACCGCTCATATGTACGGTAAGGTTGGACTCTTCTTGACCAAGGTCCTCAAATTTCACGGCATTTTTAAGCACGTACTCTTTAACGGGAATTCCGTTAACTTTTGAAATCATTGAACCAACAGTAATTGGAAGTGCACTGTTTGGAAGGTGGGAAGGTGCCATCTCGGTAATTTCAACAAGATCACCAACACGGCGACCCGTAAATCCAAGGTACTTCACAGTTTCACGGCCCTGACGACCAGAGGCAGTGATGCTTGCGCCCAAGTGAGCGTCTTTAAACTCTGCTACGAATTGGTGAATGAGAGCATAAAACTCATCATTGTCTTTCGTTTCAGCAGCAGCATTGAGATAGTCTTCTTTTAGTTTTTGGTAACTAAAGTTATGAAGGTCTTCTTTGTATTTCATTGGCGCATAGTTTTCGCCAAACTTGCTGTAAAGCCACATCATATCGGCTTGTTTTTCTTCTGCGTTTAATTGGCGGCGAGGAGCTGGATCACAGGCCCACATCAGCGATAGTCCAGAGAAGAGCAGCCCCTGTCCTAATATCTTCATTATCGATTTATTCACATCAACCTCCTAAGGCCCAAACGCACGATGTCGCCATTGAATGGGGCGGGTCGTAGAGTAAGGGGTGTGACGCGTAGCGTCAATTACAAACTTTGTCATGAAGAGAATTGAGGCTATAAATACTTAATTTTTTTGAGATTTTATTTTGTTTTGAAGCCCAATTAACCCCACGACTCGCGATGGATGTCTAATGGGTATGAAAACGAAACTCAAAACAATGAGCTCCCTAATTGGAACGTTGATGCTGGCTTTGCTTCTATCGTCTTGCGGGTCACGGTCGAATCTTCAGTCTAAGATGATGGATCAATCAAGAGGGCCGGCGTTACATCAAGCTGTATCTATTGGTCGTTGATATTAGGTCTTATCTTTATATAGATGTGAATTATGATTCACTAAGTGTGAGATGAAACAGACAATGACCGCATAAGGAGCCGCTTGGACTCCAAACAATTCACAAGCCATGACGGCAGAGGTGATGGGGACTCTAGCCGCCCCTGCAAACACGGCGACCAATCCCATGGCAGCTAGAAAATCCATAGGAAGAGTCAGTATGGGAGAAAGTGCACTGCCCAAGCTAGATCCCATCATAAATAGTGGAGTGACCTCTCCGCCGAGAAACCCACCACCGGTGCTGATCGCCGTCAGGAATAGTTTTTGTATTGGAGTCATCCAAGACTGCAAGCTCGTAAACGAATTTTCAATCACCGGGAGGCTCAGACCCAACATGTCGTATGAATTTGTAAAATAAACATAGCTCGATACGACGAGTCCTGCACAGAAGATCTTTTTCGCTCTATGCTCGGGGAGAATACGCCCAATAAACTTTTTACTAAAAACGTAAAGTCTTGCGCAGATCCCAAAACAAATCCCTCCGCCAATCAAGCTTATCAATAAAGTGGGGCTCAGACTGGGCCATAGACTTACGACATAATGAGAGTGTGGAGCGCCTAGGTAAATGGCAAAAAGATGCGCGATCCATGCAGAGGTGATGCAGGCTGCAAAGACATAGCGATTTTTCAAGTACCTAGAAGATTCAAGTCCAAAAAGTACTCCCGCCCAGGGAGTGCCAAAAACACTAGCAAAGCCCGCACTAACACCGGCATGCAGGAAAAGTTTTCGGTGCTCACCCTTATGAAACCAGTCAGCAAAGGATGCTCCATATTGGATCGCGGTTCCTTCTCGTCCGACGGAAGCACCAAACAAGTGACTGAAGATCGTTCCCAAGAAAATCATAGGAGCTAGTCGATGCGGAAGAGGCATCTTGGGGTTGATCAATTCTTCATGTATGAGAATGTTTCCGCGGAATAAGTTGTTTCCCAGCCTTCGATACGTCAAAACGAGCAGCACCCCCGCGAAGGGAAGCAAAAAAATGATCCGAGGGTAGAGGGCTCTTGTTGTGGCCGCCCACTGCAACGATTTCAAGAATAATGTTGAACTTGCACCTGTAGCCAAGGCAATGGCTAGTAGGCTGACAATGTTTTTCAGGCTCCTCATTCTTATGGCCAGTCTATTTCCTAATGCCGCCAGTCACAATGTTTGCTGCGGAATCAAAGATAATTCCTGAAGTCATTTCGTGAACGTAACAAAGCTAGATTAGTTTGGGGGAAGCATGAAATACGAGAAGCGTCTCATCGCTCTATTGGCGGCCATTCAGTTTTCCCACATTTTAGATTTTTTCATCATAATGCCACTAGGACCCATGTTGATGAGGGTCTTCGGCGTGAATGCTCAAGAGTTTGCGATATTGGTTTCGAGCTATACTTTTGCTTCTGCAATTTGTGGTTTTACGAGTGCTTTTTTTGTGGATTTCTTTGATCGCAAGCGGGCACTTTTGTTTGGTTTTTCGGGTTTTATATTGGGAACTTTTTTATGTTCACAGGCGAACAGTTTTGAGATGCTCCTTGGGGCAAGAATTTTTGCAGGATGCTTCGGCGGCATTGTTAACGGGGCTGTCTTCACGATCATCGGAGATGTGATTCCCGAAGAGCGAAGGGGAAAGGCGACGGGCACTGTCATGGCAGCCTTTTCAATTGCATCCGTTGTTGGGGTGCCTATTGGGCTCTACTTTGCTGAAATGCTCGGGTGGCACGCGCCGTTTATGTTGTTGGTGTTGTTTTCTCTGGCCGTTGCATTTGGTATTGGAAAATATGTTGAGCCCATGAGGGCTCATTTGAGGGATACAACTCATAAAATAGACTTGCGAACCGAACTAACGGATTTTGCGAACGTCCTTCGAGACATCAATCACTTAAAGGCTTTTGCTTTTTCAGTTTGCATCAATATGGCTGCTTTTTCGATCATTCCGTTTATAAGTCCATATCTTGTCTATAATGTAGGGCTTCCAGAATCGCGGCTACCGTTGATTTATCTGTGTGGTGGGTCGTTCACATTCTTTACCTCTAGATGGATAGGCAGGTTGTCGGATCGTTACGGTAGGTATCCGGTATATTTGACCGTTGCCCTGGCTTCTCTGGTTCCGATTTTGCTTCTCACAAATCTACCTCCGGTTCCTCTTGTTGCTATGCTCGCTGTGACGACACTTTTCATGGTCTTGGTTTCAGGCCGCTTCGTCCCGGCTATGGCATTGATTACTTCAAGCGCCAATCCAGCTAGGCGAGGAGCATTTATGGGGGTTTTTAATGCCGTCCACCACATGGCCACCGGGATGGCGTCTATTGTAGGTGGCTATTTGATTGTCACTGAAGCTTCGGGATTGCTATCTGGCTATCAAAAGAATGGATACCTGGCGGCAATTCTTACTTTATTTAGTCTTTACCTGGCAAAAAATATCAAGATTCGAAAGACTTAGGTCGATGATTTCTGTCTATAGCAGGTGTCGCATTATCGAGAAGCTTGTGGGCAGGTGTCAAAATATTGTACAGTTTCGCCATTTTTTGCGCTTATAAGTGTTTGATAACAGGGTTTCTACTTTGGCCCGGGCTTTGCTACTATTAACCCTAAGGGGCTAATCAGTAATGATAGCTATAAGCGAATTTTAACAAACGCTTTTGGAGGGGAACTATGAAACTTAAAGGATTACACAAAAGAATATTATCGCTCTTTACGATGGTAACTTTCACGCTAGGAATGTTGGCTCCGGATGTTATGCAGGCAGCGCAATCTGGTGATCAAGACATGAAGATGGTTGCATCCATTCTCAACAACTCGAAGAAAGCTTACGGAGACCAAGAGAAGGGAATTGATCTTTTCTCTGAAACCGTTCTCTCTGCTCTTCCGAAATCAGACATTAAATTTGTTAAAGGTGTGCTTTCAAATGTTGGCGCTCTACCAAGTGCTGAATTCAAAAATGGTGCGATTCATCTCACTTCTGGCGACAAACAACTCACAGTGAAACTTGTTAACCGTGCGACTGGTGAAACACTAGTAAATGGTAAACGCTTTACTTATCACGCTAACCAAAGCCTTAAGTCTAACTACGACCGTCTTTTTAAGACTGTAAATGGTTCAGAAATTTCATGGGTTGATGCCTTGATGAACATTGTGATTCCTCAAGCTCACGCAGCAGACGAAGAAAGTGATAGCGGTAAAAAAGGTATTGATTGGAAAACAATCGCCTTGGTAGTTGGTGGAATCATTGCCGTAGGACTCGTTGTTTGGTGGGGAATGACTGCCAGCAAAGAGAAAACAAAAAGACAAGAAAGTGACAACGCTGCGAGTGTAGACATCGCAAAGATCAACGCTAGTGTTGCAAAGCATGCTGAAACTCAGAAGACAACCCGTGAACTTGGCTACCCAGGTGAAGGTGGAAGTGGCTCTGAAAGCTCTGGCGGCGACTCACACGAACTATAAGATATATTAGTTAACTTGAACGCCCTGTCTTGCAGAAGCAAGACAGGGCTTTTTTTAAAACCAAACTCTTACTTTCTGGACGTAGATGGCACGTTTCTCAAAAGGAGTTTGTGGGGAAAATATGAAAAACTTAAACCTAGCCATCATCTCATCAATCGTTTTAGCTCTTAGCCTCTCATCATGCGGCGGTACCACTATCGAAGCAGCGGAGGGACCCAACGTTCGCCCAGTAAGTAGCGGCAATACGGGGTTGAGCACACTTAGCCTTTCATCAAGTGTGGGTGAGTTCGGGTCGATGGAAGTTTCTACGACAGTCGAGCTTATTCCTTCGGGTGGTCAGTCTCCTTATACTCTTGCTCTTCTTAGTGGCGAGGGAAGCTTAAATTCAAACTCTCTAACCTTCACGGCAGCTAGCTCTGAAAGCACGGTTGGCGTGAGAGTTACAGATGCTGCAGGACAAACTGCGGAACACTACTTTTATGTTGTTGCGTATGATGTTGACGCGACGTCGGACACTTGCGTAGCTATGGGAGACGCAACTAGAGCTCAAGGTGGAACTGGCTTGGAGCAAGCCGTTAACTTGGCAGATGATTCTCGCACGAGCGCAGCTCACGTCATGACCGGTATTGGTCTTAGAGCCAAGGCAGACAAGCTCTATGCTCTTTATGTGAAATCTGAAGTTCTAAATGCGAATGGTTCTGTTACTGAATCACCAGCTTTCGCAACTACTAAATATACTGACGATGGTAATGGCGCCGCCGTTGAGGTTTTTGTTGAGGCTCCATCTGGTTACTACATCTACGGTGTCGGCGCGGCCACGGACGCAACAGGTGAAAATTTTGATCTTGTTAAGATCTATGTCGCCAGGCCAAACACGGAATATTCTGACTATGATCAGCAAGAGTGTGTCCTTGTTAGGGGCGGAAGCTTGGAGTGTGGAAGCTCAGTTAGCGTTCCTTCTAGCATCGTCAACTACATGGAGTTTGCTGGCAGGTTCAATAAGCCAATGACAGCCTTCGGAGCTGCGGTAAACGGTGGACAAATCGACCGTATGGCAGCTTGGTCGAGAGATCTTTCATTCGTTGATTGCGAGTAAGATCTAGCTAATCTCTAAAGTTGCCGAATTGTAGCGGAACACCAATTTTTACTTCGTGCTCTTTTAGGAGGGCCATGGCATCTTGAAGGTCGTCACGCTGCTTGCCGATCACACGAACTTGCTCGTCCTGAATCTGTGAATTGATCTTCTTCATATTCTCTTTGAGAATCTTTCCAATCTCTTTGCCCTTTTCTTTTGAAATGCCGGCGGCGATGATGGCAGTAACTCGTGCTCCTGATCCGCTAGCACTTTCTTGCCCTTGGTAATCTAACGAGAGGATTGAGATCCCACGCTTAGTGAGCTTCTGATGGAAGACTTCTTTTACAGCGTCTAATTTATAAGCTTCGCTACATTCTAGTTTTACGGTTTTGGCTTTCTGATCCATTACGATCTCAGTTTTGATGCCCTTAAAATCGAAGCGGTTCTTTACTTCTTTGAGGGTTTGGTTGATGGCATCGTCCATGTTCTGCCAATTGATTTCTGAGCTGACGTCGAATGAAGGCATAGATTTTCTCCTATAAATACTTGTTAAGGTTTTTGCCTTTTCTGGCGTTTTCGTCAACCCAGGCCCAGAAAGTTTTGTTGAGGTCGGGGATGTTGCAGAAGGTCTTGATGTAATCTTCCATATTGCTGCGTAGGGATAGGTTGAGGAGTTCCCTGAAGCTGGGGCATCTTTTTTCGAGCATCTTGATGACGGCAAAAGATGCAGCATAGTGGACATCTGCTCGCTGGAAATTTCCTACTTCATAGGGATGGCGTAGTTTGGTGACATCGATTCTGGGTTTCTGTTGTGCGAGCCAGCTGAATTTGACGGATTTGAATCCAGCAACGCTAGTGCTAAGACCTTCGTTGAGCCATGCGGGGATGGCCGATTTGTATTTCTGGAAGATGATCACGTGCGCTAGCTCATGCCCAAAGATTTGATCGAAATTGGCTCGCGTAACCTTCGGGCCAATGTGTATGGAGTTATCACTTCTTTTGGTGAATGCCATAATTTCTTTGGCAGCTTTTCCGTTGAAGTTCTTAAGCAGTTGGGCTTGAGAGCTGTAGAAAGTGACCGGCACACGCCGAGTGCTCCATTCCAGTTTCCTCTCGATTTCGTCTACAACATTCTGAACTCTACTGTTTGTGAGCCAAGCCGGAGGATTGTTTATAACGGCGGAATTGGTCATGATTTGCTTTGGGCTTGAGGCTTCAGCTACGTTTGGCTGGATGGCGGCAATGGTTGAAAAGACTAAAGTGAAAAAGAAGAAGAATCTTGGCATGGTCGAGATCATAGCAGGCTAAGAAAATAGAAAAAGGTGATTCAATCGTAAAGTAAAAATTCTTTTCGTTTCTTTTTGAAGGCTTGAGTTTCCTTCTCCCACATGGCTAAAATTTTAGAGTAGGAAGTCCCAGTGCGAATCGCGTCAATGGTGCTTTTGTGTAGCGTTAAAATATTAAACTTTTCGAGATCGTATTTTCTTGGATATAGGGAGTAAGTAGCGTGAGCCAGGGCAAGTCCAAATGCTGTAGGGCGGAAACTGTCTTCATCAGTAACCTTAAAGCTAATCCCTTCGCAGGCTTCGTTTTCGAAAACACTTTTTGTAGGCGTAAAATCGTAAGCTGAAAAACTAACTCCCTTCAGGCCATAAGTATTTAATTTTTTCTCGAGCTTTCGTCCATTGATGTAGGGGGCTCCTAGCATCTCGAAGGGTAGGTCTGTTCCACGGCCTACGCTCACAGAAAATTCATGCAGTCCAACTCCCGGGTATAGCGTGGCCGTGAGCGGACCGTTCATAATCGGAGATGGGTTGATCCATTTTATTCCGGTGTCGCGAAACTGCATCGATCGCTTCCAGCCTCGAAGTTTGATGATCTCAAGCTCAAGATCAAGCTTGAGGTCATGTTTAAAAAGTTGGGCTAGCTCGCCAACTGTCATCCCGTGTCTGACGGGGACTGAGTGAATGCCAACGAAAACTTCGCGATCGACGTTGACCGGACCTTCGACAATGACTCCGCCGATGGGGTTGATCCGGTCTAAAACAATAAACTTTTTCCCTGCCTTGCTAGCCGCTTGCATGCTCAGTTTCATGGTTGAGATGTAGGTGAAGAATCTGGTGCCGATATCTTGTATATCGAAGACGAGAGCATCAATGTCATCTAGATGTTTGGGGAGTGGGGCTTTGTTGGGGCCAAAGAGGCTGATGATGGGAAGTTTTGTTTTGTCATCAAGGCTGTCTGAGATGTTGGGTTGGTCAAGGTTGCCTCTGATCCCGTGCTCGGGGCTGAACAGCTTCACAAGCTTTAATGATCTCGCCTCATTGAGAATATCAATTGTTGAGCGATGAGAGCGGTTTACCCCAGACGGATTTGTGATCAGTCCTACTCTAAGATTCTTGAGGGGCTTAAAGTTTTCAAGTTCGAGAACGTCAATACCGTTCAAGACTTCGCCGGCGTTGCTTGCGTTAACGTGCAGCGAGAATAATGCGAGTAAGAAAAAAGATGTAGATCTGAACCAATGAAGCATGGACTTATTCTAAGGTAATTTTTACTAGCTCTCCACTCGAAACTTGTATGAGAGTCTGCACTCTGGCTTGCGTGCCTTATGTCGCCACCCTTGAGAGGGGGCTTTTGTGGCTAATTCCTGGAATTTGCAGGGCTCTTTGGGCGGAAAATCATTGCTCCTGGAGGCTCAATGGTTTACACCGTGTAAGCGATGATTAGTACTTCAGACGTTAGTGTTCAGTTCGGTGGCCGAAAACTTTTTGAAAATGTGAATGTAAAATTTTTGCCTGGCAATTGCTATGGTTTGATCGGGGCCAATGGGGCTGGAAAATCCACCTTCTTGAAGGTTCTCTCAGGTGAGATCGAGCCCACTTCTGGACAGGTGCATATTACGCCTGGAGAGGTGCTATCTGTGCTTAAGCAGGATCACTTTGCCCACGAAGAAATTAAAGTTCTTGATGTTGTGGTGATGGGGAATGAAAAATTATTCAACATCATGAAGGAAAAAGACCTTTTGTATGCCAAGCCTGATTTTTCTGAGGCCGATGGAAATCGCGCCGGTGAATTAGAGGAAGCCTTTGGGGAACTCAATGGCTGGGAGGCCGAGTCCAATGCGGCTTTGATGCTCGCTGGTTTGGGTATCGGGACTGAGTTTCATGATAAGTTGATGAAGGAGCTTAGCGGCGCAGAGAAAGTTAAGGTGTTGCTTGCTCAAGCACTTTTTGGGGATCCTGATATTTTGCTACTGGATGAGCCGACCAACCACTTGGATATCTACGCGATTCGTTGGCTCGAAAATTTCTTAATGAATTACGAGAAGACGGTTGTTGTTGTTTCGCATGATCGTCACTTTATGAATAAGGTTTGCTCGAATATCGCGGACATTGATTTTGGAAAAATTCAAACTTACGCAGGCAATTACGAATTTTGGCAACAATCTACTGAGCTTGCCATGAGACTGCGTTCAAACGAGAAGAAGAAGGCCGAAGATCGAGCAGCTGATTTGAAGAAGTTCATTGCTCGCTTCAGTGCTAACGCTTCAAAGTCAAAGCAGACGACGTCTAGGCAGAAGCAGTTAGAGAAATTAAATCTTGATGACCTTCCTGTTTCCTCTAGGAAGCAGCCCTTTGTTGGCTTCGAACAAAAGCGTGAGGCTGGAAATGATATTCTAGAGGTGGATAGCCTCACAAAGGTAGTCGACGGTGAGACTTTGCTTAAAGATGTGAGGTTCTCTGTGAAGAAGGGCGACAAAATCGCCTTGGTCGGAAAAAATGATGTGGCCCGTACGACGCTGTTTCGATTGCTGGCAAGTGAGTTGGAGGCCGACAAAGGTGATATTCGCTTAGGCTCCACAATCACAGTTGGTTATTTCCCTTCGGACAACTCAGAGTATTTCGACAAGGAAGACATTACTTTGATTGATTGGCTCCGCCAGTATTCTCATGATCAGGACGAGGATTTTATTCGAGGGTTTTTGGGTAAAATGCTTTTTGCTCGCGATGAGGCTTTGAAGAAAACTAAGGTTTTGTCTGGAGGAGAGCGGGTGAGGTGCATGCTCGCGAAGATTATGCTTTCTCAGCCCAACTTACTTCTGATGGATGAGCCTACAAGTCACTTGGACTTAGAGTCCGTTGATGCTCTCAACGAGGGGCTTAAGCGATATAAGGGCACGCTCATCTTCACGTCCCATGATCATGAGCTTGTTCATACGGTCGCTGATCGCATCATCGAGATTGACGGCGAGCTCTTGTATGACAAGTACACCACCTACGATGATTACATTGAGGAAACGGCACAGGCTTAGCTGGCAGTTCTCCTGATACATGCTTAAATATTTGTAATTAAAGAGCTAATATCTACATTTTTTTGTGGAGCGTTACATTTTTATTGCGGCGCGTTATAGTCTCGTGTACACTGCGCCCCGATGTCTTCAAACTCTCAAATTTTAAAGAAACTTTCTTCTAATCTTGCTCTCACACTTGTTTTGTCGGGGGCCTCTTTGAGCACGGTCAGTTTGGCTGGTGACTCGAAAGATGATGGAGGGAATTATTCTGCCTCGCAGGTGTCGAAGGAGGTCAGAGTGCTTTCTTCAGAGATACATTCAAGCCTGAGGTCTTATCGAGATTTTCTTGTGTCGGAAAAAATACTGTCTCAAGAAAGCTGGCTTCGTTTGGAGAACGCTGTTTTGGAGGCTCCGACTCTCGTTGTGTACGGTGAGCTATCGGTTTTGATCCCAAGTGAATTAAAAGTTTCTGCCGATGACAGGATGGTCCCTGTAGACGCATCAAACAATGATGGCGAATTTAATGTGCGTGTCTCGGTAATGACGTGGCCTTTGTTGGACAATTGCGGAAAACAAAGCCTACTTTTGCATGAGTATGCAAGCCTTGCAGATTTGGATACTAGTCTTAGAGTTCAATTCTCAAGATATATTGTAAATCTTTTGCCCAGATGTCAGGGGCAACGTTATGAGTTCGAAAGCTTTGAAGATCTTTCTTTCCCATCTGTGGAAAACTACCAGTTCTAGTGGGGGCGAAAATGGCTAGCGCAGATAATTTCTCAAAAGATTCATGGCACATCGCCGCTCTTAAAAGTGAGCTGAAGCAACGCAAGGAGATCAATGCTTCTTATTCTCTTAGGGGCTTTGCCCGCCATATCAAGTTGCCGGCCGCTGTATTGTCTGAGGCGTTTCGTGGACGTAGACGCATTCCCGTAAAACATCTCAGCTCAATTGCTGAACGCTTAAACTTCTCTGAAGAAAAGACTCAATTGTTTATTCGAAGTGCTGTGATGGACAAAATTGGGGAAGCAATAAGTGAAAAAGAGAAGCTGGAATACCAGGAGCTATCACAAAAAGTTCTAGAAGAAGAGATCTTTGATCAGGTCTTAGCTGAGTGGGAATATTACGCCGTCTTGTCTTTGTTTAAGGTAAAGAATTTTGAAGCGAGTGTTGAAGGAGTCTCTACTAGACTTGGGATTGATGTCGCTCGTGCAGCACAGGTACTTGAGAATCTTGAAACTGTGAAGCTGATACGTCGAGATGGCGATGGACAATTAGTAAGGAATTTCGAAGAAGTTTCGAGTGGGCAAGGTCGAACTCGCCTAGCCCTCAGAAAGTCACATCTTGAAACACTCCGTCTAGCCTCTGATCGACTTGAAGATACTCCT
>CAZXHL010000031.1:0-24858 GCA_964640545.1 uncultured Bacteriovorax sp.
CGCACTTCCTCTGTAGAGTTGCAAGCAATCTTCAAAGGAGATTCAGCGAAGTCGCCAGAAATCTCAACATCTGTTCCGCCAAACTCACACGGCACCCTCAAATCAACCTCGGTTTGAGCAAGAGTCGTGACATTATTGTAGCGAATGCTTTGATGAACTGGACTGATTCCTGTCATATTGTCTGGAGGAGTTGTATCTAGCTCAACTTCAGTCGAAAACTTGTAGGTTTGGTACTCTGCCTCAATCGTCTTCACTTCCTCTGGTCCATTCATAGTAACGAAAGTGGAGAACTCTTCGTCGTCGGCGTCGCATTCAACCTCCAAAGGAGATTGCGTGAAGTCACCAGTAAATGTAATCGTGCCACCAACATTATTGAATTCACAGATTCCTTCTAATGTGAGAACTGTACTTGTGCGTGAAGGAGTTCCAGAAAATTCAAAGTTGGGTCGTTTGCGAGTCGTCACAGTTTGAGTCGTTTGAACGACCTGGCACCCCGTCAAAAACGGCATCACTAAGGTGGAAATCACGCAGCAGGCCACTAACTTTTTCATAGCCCTATTCTATCGACTCGATTTAGTCTTCGCTGTTAAGTTCCGGTTAATGTTCACACTTTTTATGCTTAGCCAGTCCCCTCAAAATTAACAATTTCAACCTGAAAGACTCTAGCAAAATAACTCAATGATTTCATTTGTTTAATTATTTTACTTCGACCGACATCAGTATATTTGTTAGCCAGATCCCATGAAGTTTTTCCAAGCTAAATTCAATATTTCTTCAAAAATCCTATTTGCCGGACTCCTGTGTTCGGCAACCCTGTTAACGGCTCCACTAAAAGCAGCCCCGGCTATTCCCCTCCAAGAAATCAAAACTGAGATTCAAAATTATGATTTTGTCCTAGTAGACGGCTTCCTTGGAGATATGACGAAGAAGAATTTTATCGAAACTCGCCAAGAAATTTGGAAAGCCTCCCCTCGATCAGCGACGGTCATCATCAGACCAGCTTCCCAAAAGACTCTGAATCGCAACGCGGACGAACTCGCACAAAGCCTCAAAAATCTGAAGAAGATAAAAACTCTAAACAGGCCTCTGTTGATCTACGGCCATTCGCGCGGTTCACTCGAAATTCTCACCATGCTACTCAGGCAACCAGGCCTCGTCGAAGAACTCGACATCGCACAGGTCGTACTTATCCAAGGAGCCATACAAGGAACACAGCTTGCTGACATCACGCACGCTCAGTGGGTGAAACTCTGCGAGAAAAACCGATTCACAAAAGATAGCAAATTTTGTGAATTCTCAGATGACTTTATGGCTACCGTAAGAAACCTGAAGGTGGCCAATACCCAAAGACACCTAAGACAGCTACTCGCCAAACTTTCTGCCAAACAACTTGAAATTCTAGACCGAAAGGTTTCCTATGTGACTTCCACTGGAAAAATGAAGCAAACACACAAAGCGCTCCTACCTAGTATGATTTATCTCCGCATGAAAGCAGGCCACAATGACGGAATCATTCCAACCAAGTACCAGAGCTGGGGAGCACTGGGAAAAGTGCTCTTAAGAGAAAACTCCGATCACCTCTCCCTCCTAACGATCAACAAATTTTCTCCGAAGAAAGAGTATTCGTTTTTTGAGCGAGTCTTTCAAGAGCTAATGAATCAGAACCGTTTGCAATAGAGGCCTTAGTTTATGAAACTTTTCTTACTTATCCTTCAGCTAGTTATTTTAATTGGCTCATTTTTCCTGGTAGATATGATTGCACTTAGTGCGATGGGATATACTGAGGATAGACTACCAAGGGGACTCCGGTGGTATTTCAATCTATACCCTTACTTAAAAGGTTCCATTATCGCGTCAGCGGCTTTTCCGGTGTATTTTTTTTGGAAGAAATCACTAAAAGGGTTATGGTTTTCTACCGCACTAGCGATCTCAATCCTTCTCCTCCTTGTGGCCTTGAGACTTTTCCCGCAACCCGATTCCTATGATTATCTGGAAGGCATGTTACCCAACAGCCCAAACCATTCGCACTGGGGAAGCTGTAAGAGAGGTGAAGAGCACGGGGTCTGCAAATACATGCTCATAACTCAAATGAAGGGCGCCCAGATCACTTTTGATTTTTTCGAGCCGCGGGAAATTCAGGAATGTGACAAAATCAATGTCAGTGAATACGCCCAAGATGACTCAAGCTTTCAGAAGCTTTTAGACAGTTTTCCAACAGTTCTAGAAACAGAGGCTACGCAGTGCTACCGATCGAATAAATTTCCGTCAACGCAGGTCCTTCGTGTCGCCAGTTTTATCTTTCTGTACGATGAACCGACAGGTTTCTACAACGAAAGTTTCTGATTTTTCGAAAGCGTCTTTCGAGAGTTGATGCTAAAACACCGCCTATAGATGGCTTCATTAGTTAACGCACACAAGCTCAGCAAAGGTTTCGCAGGCAAAGACCTCTTTCAAGGCCTCAGCTTTGGCATCACGGACGGCCAACACATTGGCCTTATCGGTCCCAATGGCGCGGGCAAATCGACCTTGCTCAAGATCATCCTGGGAACAGAAGACTGCGACCAAGGCACCGTGGCACGCAAGCAAGGCCTTCGGGTGGCCTACCTCGCCCAGTCTCCAGAACTAGATCCAGGTAAATCAGTTATAGAAACCATGATTGAAGGAGCCCTCGACCCCGACGACTGGGAGGCTAGCGCCAAAGCTTATGAGTGGTTTTCCAAACTTGGTTTTGAAGAAGCTGGACTCAAAGACACTCAAAAGATTGCGGAACTATCAGGCGGCTGGCGGAAGAAAGTCGCTTTCGTTAGAGAAATCATCCGCGAGCCGGACCTCCTGCTGCTCGATGAGCCGACCAACCACCTAGACGTCGAAAGTATTCTTTGGCTTGAGGACTTTCTCAAAGATGCCCCCTTCTCCGTGCTCACCATCACGCACGATAGGCTCTTTCTGAATCGCATATCAAAACACATTTGGGAACTGGATCGAAGACATGATGGCAACCTACTTTGCATCGAAGGTGACTATGCGACGTTCTGCGAGATTAAGGACGCCCAATTCTCAGCTCTTGAAAAGCAAGAATCTAGCCTGAAAAACACACTCCGAAGAGAAACCGAATGGCTTAGACGTGGTCCTGCAGCAAGAAGCACCAAGCAAGTCGCCCGGATCAACCGAGCTGGAGATCTTGCTGAAAATGTTGAACGACTTGAAGACCTCAATCGAAAACAAAACGTCTCCATGGCTTTTGCAGATGTTGAAGGCACTCCTAAAAAACTTATAGAAGCTAAAAACGTTTCAAAAGCCTACGGAGAGAAAAAACTTTTTGCAAATTTCGATTGGCTTATGCAAAGAGGCTCTCGTCTTGGACTCTTGGGACCCAATGGAGCCGGGAAATCGACTCTTATCAAGATTTTTCTAGGTTTAGAATCTCCTGATACTGGAGAAATTATTCGAGCCGACAAATTGGAAGTGGCTTACTTTGACCAAAATCGTGAGGAACTAGACCCCAACGAAACCGTCCTGAAAAGCATTTGCCCCCAAGGAGACCATGTACGCTACCGAGGGCGATATCAACACGTCAAAAGCTACCTCGACAAATTCCTCTTCAAAGGAGAAAAAGTCGACAGGCCTGTGTCTCTTCTTTCCGGCGGAGAGCAGGCCAGACTGCTACTCGCTAGACTCATGCTCAAAGACGCCAACCTCCTCGTTCTCGACGAGCCGACCAACGACCTCGACCTCGCCACACTTAACGTCCTAGAAGAAAGCCTCAAAGAATTTCCGGGCGCCATCCTTATCGTTTCACATGATCGATACTTTCTCGATCAAATCGCAGACCAAGTCATTGTCCCCTATGATGGACAGATCGAAGTCTTCAGCGGCGTCGGCCAATGGGAAAGCTGGTATCGCGGCGTTTTACAGGACAAAAAAAATCCCGGGAAAGCCTCAACTGTTATTAAGGACTCAGTCAATAGCGCCGCATCTCCATCAGCCCCAGAGCCTGCCTCCGCCGAAGTGAAGGGGATCAAAAAGTTGAGCTACAAAGACCAGAGAGATCTCGACTCAATGGCAAGCAATATGGAAGCCCTAGAAAAAGAACTAAGCCAACTCAACGAGAAGATGACCTCCAATGAGGTCACGTCCAACGCTCAGAAGTTGACCGAACTTACGCAGCAAATGGCTGAAATACAGGCCAAGATTGATATTCTTTATGCAAGATGGGCCGAATTAGAAGCCTTACAAAGCTCATAAATGCAGATACATAGCTCCTCTTTTTCTGCACTGCCCCTAGATTCTCTTCATTTATCTGTACCAATGACCGATAGAGTGTTAGAATTTAAAAAGGCCCAGAAATCGAAAGGGCGCTCATAAGTCTTCTAATGCTTTGATCCAAAGCGAATGTAAAAAACTCGTTTTATCAAAAAGTTGAGAGTCTTGTAAGAACACTCAAGGAAGTGCACTCGAAAGAGTTCGCGACTGAGAGAGTCCACACAAGGGCATCGTATAGGAAAAAAGTGAAGAAGCAGAAGCTACATTTCAAAAATTTAAGTCTACAAACTACAGCATCACAACTCGCACAGCTTTGTTCAAATATCGGAATGGTTCGCAAGTTCCGTATTGTCAAAGACCCGGTCTTAATGAGACCTACTGGAGCGGGAATCATTGAGATGAATGACCCTCAGGATGCCGACGCATGCATAAGCAAGCTCAATGGCATGACCTTTATGGGACAAGTCATATCTGTTAGTTGGGCAAACGGCTGGGCCAAAGGAGTTTGTCCGACAGTTTAGTAGCAGTGTAGTTTAGAAAAAAAGAATCGTATCAATTAACAAAATTACCCCACCCAACAATTGGGATCTATGGGGAAGTAAAAAAGGAAATTAAATATCATGGAAAATAAATTATTCGTAGGAAACCTCGCATTTTCAATCACTGAGCAAGAACTTCGCAACATGTTCGACAAAGTTGGTGCTGTTGACTCTGTTAACCTCATCACTGACCGTGAAACTGGTCGTGCTCGTGGTTTCGGATTCGTTGAAATGCAATCTGAAGACCTTGCCAACCAAGCTATCGAGCAATTGAACGGCAAAGAAATCGAAGGCCGCGAAATCGTTGTTAACCTTGCTAAGCCACAAACTAAGCGTGATGGTGGTGGCGGTGGTCGCGACCGTAACTCTGGTGGCGGTTCTCGTCGCTGGTAGTAGCTACTACCTTTTGAGCCTATTTTTTAAGCCTTTGGCTTGGCGAATACTCAAAAATCTCCTATAATCTCGAGTAGATTAGGGATAATTAAAAACTAGATCCCCAAACCTAATAAGTTTGGGGATTTTTTTTGGAATTTTACAAAGAGTTAAAAAATGAACCCATCAAACGAAATCATGCCAGCCGAAATCATGTCAGCACCAAATTCCACTCCTAACGCTTCCACAGAAGCCTCCGAAGCCACATCGGCAAAAAACCCAACCAAACCATCGGCAAAACACGTAAACTTTACGTCGCTTTCCGAAGACCCCTTCTCCGTTGAACTCAACCAGCGCAAACAAGAGTTTATTCAATCACTCAAAACTTCCTCCAAAGGTGGAGCCCTCGTCTACATCAAGGCGATTTCCTATTATCTGATTCTTGGTGGATTGATTGCGACTCTTTTTATGGTGCCTCTTTCTGGAATAGCAGCTTTGGGCATTTGTGCCTTTGCTGGTTTTATCGTTGCCGCCATAGGATTCAACGTCGGCCACGACGCCCTACACGGTGCCTTTTCACCCAACAAAACGATCAACACACTAGCCGGACATAGCTTTACGATGAATGGTGCCAATACTCACAACTGGATTATTCTGCACAATCACATCCATCACAACTACACGAACTTAGTAGAAGCAGACGGCGACCTTGCCCCCGTCCCGCTACTTCGCTTTCACCCAAGCACTGAGGGGCTCAAGCCCTACCATCGCTTTCAGCACTTATACGCTCCATTTTTATATGCGCTTACCTCTCTCGTTTGGGTATTGAAGAAAGACTACGATCACATCAACAAAAAATCTCACATGGGATACGTCAAACCTCCTTTGCCAAAAGGTGAGTTTGGAAGAATGATCATCTTCAGGGCTTTGTATTATTTTGCTTTCTTGATCGCTCCGATGATCTGGAGCTCCTATAGCATAGGCGCCGTCCTTCTTGGGTTTTGTGTCATGCACTTTGCTCAGGGCCTCACCCTTGCTCTCGTATTCCAATTGGGACACATCGTGGAAGGACCAGAAACCTCGCACGTTCCAAAAGATGGCCAAGTGGTTTCTTGGCACAGACTCCAAATGCTAGGAACGTGTAACTTCTGCTCTGAAAGCAAGATTGCCAACTGGATCTTTGGAGGCCTGAACCAGCAAATTGAACATCACCTCTTCCCGATGATCAATCACACCCACTACCCGGCTCTTTCAAGAATCGTAAAAGAAGTGGCCGAGAAGCACAACGTTCCTTACTTCGAGAAGAAATCATACTGGTCGGCCCTAGTTTCCCACTTCAGAGTCCTGAAAGCCTGCGGCAATCCCGAGCTTTTTTCTACGATTTCATCACGGCACCAAACTCAACCTACGGTCTAGCTTTCCAGTACAGTCTCAGCATTCGTCAAATTATTCAAATTGCTTTTTCTTGTTTAGCGCTAACTTATTTGAGCCTACCGCAATGGGATCCCCCCTTTAACTCGCACTGCCGAACCAAATTTTGACGAAGGGCAAGATTTTTTCAATTGATGCCGATGTCACCTCTATGAAATCATCACAGCTTTTCATAGTCTTCCTACTTTTTTTCTCTACCATCGCTCGCAGCGAGAGCTACATCGTCGAAGCTAACTCCTCCCCCTCCTCTTTTCGAACCAAGCTATATCAAGGGGCTAACCTCGAAATCCAGGAAAGCTTCCAGGCTTTCGAAAAAGACTACGTTGTTGTGAACGGAGAGCTGCCAAACATCATCTCCCTTAAACAATCCGGACACATATCAAGGTATGAAAAAATTGTTAGTTTCCACCTTACAGGTGGTTCGAGACCACCAAACGGCCCCTCCTACAATGACATCAAACACCTCGACCCAAAACCCCTTATCCCAAGTGATAGTTCCTTTGGCCGATTATGGGGAATTTTAAACTACGGCCAAAAGCTTCAAGAAACCGGTAGAAAAGATATGGACTCAAAAGTAGCGCAAGCCTGGACCATCAAGACGGATGCAAGCGACGTTGTTGTCGCCGTTTTTGATACGGGCCTTGACATCAAACACGAAGACATACACTCCAATGTCTGGTGGAGCACTGAAAATGGCAAATCCATCTACGGGTACAATGCTGTCAGCGATCGCTTCCCTCCCGATGATGACCATGCTCTTGGTCACGGAACCCATGTCTCTGGAACCATCGGAGCCACAGGCAACAACTCTGTTGGCATTAACGGCGTTGCCTGGAAGGTAAAACTCCTTCCCATCAAAATATTTGCTAAAGACTCGGCTTCTAGCACGCCAGTTATTTTGAAAGCGCTAGATTGGGCCTGGCAACATCGAGATGAAATTGATGTTATCAACCACAGTTGGATTGGCGCTGAAAATTCCAACTTCATTCGCGAAGGCTTCGAAAGACTAGATGATCACGGCATCATCAATGTTTTTGCCGCAGGAAACAATGGTGCTAGTCTTGACGATTATCCTATGTATCCCGGGGCCTGGCCTTTGAGAAATTCTATACTGGTCGCAGCCCACGATAGCCGAGGTCAAAGAGCGAGCTTCTCTAACTATAGCGATAGCGTCGTTGATCTCGCGGCTCCAGGCGTAGACATTTTCTCACTTAATCCAGGGAACAGTTATCGCTCTCTGTATGGAACATCAATGGCCGCGCCGCACGTAACAGGGGCCGTAGCTCTGGCTCTTAGTCAATTTCCCAACCTAAACCCAACACAAGTTCGAGACCGGGTTGTTAACACTGGAAGAGTCACTCCATCACTCGAAGGAAGCTCACGTCTTGCCAAGAGGTTAGATGTTTACGAATTGCTTCGCACACGTTAGATATCTATGATCGCCTTCGCCTTGCGCTTATGTGACCTAACTTCTTTGGGGAGATGCTCCACAATCGAAGACTCAAGAGCTTCAATAATATCTAGCTTCAAGAAGCTACGACTACTTACTAGACTTACTTCCCTAGTGGGAACTGGATTTAAAAAAGGTTTTAATAGATGTTTTTTTTCTCTCTCATGAAGATCCAGGGTCGCGAGATAAGGGAGCAAAGTACACCCTTGACCTCTACGAATCAGGTTGATCAACGTCTCTAAATGCCCGCTTGCAAAACTTAAATTTGCAAGGACAGGCCGATCTTCGTTGAGTGCACATACCTTTAGGACTTGGTCCCTGAAGCAATGCCCCTCCTCTAACAGCCAAACGGAATGATGTTCTAAATCATTTTCCTGAATCACCTTACGGCTCGCTAGCTCGTGCCCCTTGGCCACAAACAAAAAGAAATCTTCATAAAACAAAACTCTTTCAATAAAGCTACTATTGTAGAGCGGAGTAACAAGTAGCCCAGCATCCAGCTCATCGTCCTGAAGGAGGCGTAGAATATCTTCCGTCTTATTCTCACTCACGATCAAACTCACATCAGGAAATCGTTTTGAGAAACTTTCAATGAAAAGTGGCAAAACGTAGGAAGCAAGCGTGGGAATAATCCCAAGCCTGAATTCACCGCTCAGCTCTCCATGATCAGCTGCGATGTCTTGAATTTTTCGGTGCTCTAGCAGCACCTGTTTCGCCTGTTTTATAACCTCAAGCCCTTTAGCCGTGGTGATGATCGGCTTCTTCGAGCGATCAAAAATCACAATCCCTAGAGCTTCCTCGACCTTCTGCACTTGAGCGCTTAAGGACGGCTGAGAAACGGCACATTCCGTAGCCGCCCTGCCAAAATGCTTATGGCGGTGAACCGAAAGGATGTATTGGAGCTGTGTGATACTAGGAAGCATAATAGCTTAATCCTAGCACAAATTTTAACGCGATAGTTTAAAACTATCGAAAGATAGCGTCTTTGTATTGGTATTGACCACAAAATAAGCCGATAGTTAAGTCTAAATGGGGATATCCCAAAAATTTTGCCTCTAGGGGCACAGAACAAAACTAATTAAGGAGTTATCATGCAGACGTTAATCAATACCAACCTTCAAGACTTTAAAGCCCAGGCCTACCACAACGGTGAGTTCCGTGAGGTAACTCAGAAAGACCTAGTTGGAAAATGGTCGATCTTTTTCTTCTACCCAGCAGACTTTACATTTGTTTGCCCAACTGAGCTTGGCGATTTAGCCGATAAATACAGCCAACTCCAGGAGATGGGTGTTGAAGTTTATTCTGTCAGCACTGACACTCACTTCACACACAAAGCATGGCATGACACTTCTGAGACCATCGGGAAAATCAAATACCCAATGCTTGCCGATCCAACTGGCAAACTTTCTAGAGACTTCGGAGTTTACATTGAAGAAGAAGGTCTTGCTTACCGCGGAACTTTCCTTGTGAGTCCAGAAGGAAAGATCAAACTTTCTGAAGTTCAAGACAATGGCATTGGCCGTAACGCTGAAGAGCTCGTTCGCAAAGTTCAAGCCGCTCAGTTTATCGCAGAACACCCAAATGAAGTTTGTCCTGCGAAATGGAAGCCAGGTGCTGCCACTTTGAAGCCAGGATTAGACCTTGTAGGTAAAATCTAAGTTAGTATTTCAGAGGCAGCTAGACTTTCCTAGCTGCCTCATTCTCCCACCACCTACCAACCCGCCACTTCGGCTTACACTGACCACACTTATATCACTAAGAATTCGAGGAATTTATGTCTCTTGACCAAGCGATGTTAGACCAGCTCAAAGGCGTTTTTCAAAAACTCAGCCACCCTATTACTTTACTCGTGGATCAATCCGATCATCCGAAACAATCTGAGCTCTTGGAGATGCTCAACGATGTGAGCAGCACCTCTAATCTACTTGAGCTCAAGACCTCTGGGCAAATCTCGCCCCACCCTAGATTTTCAATTCAAAAAGATGGGCAGTACAATGGAATCACCTTTAGCGGAATTCCCGGGGGACACGAATTTACTTCTCTGATCCTTGCAATCTTAAACTCGGACCTCCAAGGAAAACTACCAGACGAGATGATTCAGAACCGAATCAAGTCGCTCAAAGGCCCCATCAAACTCAAAACTTTTATTTCGCTCTCTTGCGAAAACTGTCCGGAAGTCGTTCAGGCTCTCAACCTAATGGCTATTCTCAACCCTAAATTTGAACACGAGATGATCGACGGAGAATTTGCACAGGACGAGATCGAATCCTTAAAAATTCAAGGCGTGCCGAGTGTGATATTCGATAAGACATTACTCAGTAGCGGTAAGAATAATCTTATGGGATTGCTCGAAGCCTTAGAAAAGCAATTTGGCAGTGAAGAATCGTCTAGCTCCACAGTTTCAAAAGATCTAGGAGACTACGATGTCGTCGTCGTAGGCGCTGGACCAGCCGGAGTTTCGTCAGCCATTTACACAGCTCGAAAAGGTCTTAAAACAGCCATCATTACCGACCGCATGGGCGGACAGCTGCAGGACACCAAAGGCATCGAAAATATGATCTCGATTCCTTACACCGAAGGACCAGAACTTAGCGCACACCTGGCCAAACACATTGCTGAGTATGACATTCAAGTACTGGAGCACCGCAGAGTTGAGAAAGTTGAAAATGGTGAACTCAAGCACCTTGTCCTGAACAGCGGCGAGAAGCTCAACACCAAAGCCCTGATCGTAGCTACAGGCGCCAAATGGAGAGAACTTGGTGTTGAAGGTGAGAAAGACTACCTAGGACGTGGCGTAGCGTATTGTCCACATTGCGATGGCCCCTACTACAAAGGTAAAAATGTCGCCGTCGTCGGGGGAGGAAATTCTGGCGTGGAGGCAGCGATTGACCTTGCGGGTATTGTCAAACACGTTACCGTTTTTGAGTTTATGCCCGAGCTAAAGGCAGACAAAGTCTTAATCGACAAACTCAACTCATTGCCAAATACCACCATTATCAAAAATGCGCGAACGAACAAAGTTGTGGGTAATGGCGAAAAAGTCACGGCTCTTGAATACGAGAATCGCGAGAGTAAAGAACTCAAACAGCTAGAGCTTGATGGTATTTTCGTCCAAATCGGACTCGTACCCAATAGTGCCTTCGTCAAAGACATCGTGAAGACCAATAAATTTGGTGAGATTGAGATTGACGTCAAATGCCGAAGTGATCAAAAAGGCATTTATGCTGCGGGAGACGTGACAACTGTTCCGTACAAGCAAATTGTTGTAGCTCTTGGTGAAGGCGCTAAAGCGGGACTCTCAGCGTTCGAAGACCTGATGCTCCACTAAAATTCCAATCTGGTCCGGCGGAATCAGCCTAGCATCAGTCTGCCTAGCATCAATCTTCGGTCGGCCAAATATTTTCAGAGTGTCTGAGCAAAACGGCTGAATCGAGTTTGCCAGCTAAGAAGCTCAGCATTCCACCAAAGGCCTTACGGTCTTCACCACAATCACCTGAAATGATCTCAGTGTCGTCAGCCAGGCTCGTTCTTACAGTCGAGTAACACTTACCCTTCTCGTCTAGATCGATATATTTCAACATCAATAGCGACGCTCCAAGATAGACTTTTTGGATGGTCTCGCGAGTAGTGCTTTCTTGGCCCACACCCAACAAAGTGTTGAGATTATCCAAATTACCGAAGAGTTGCTTCATTCTCCAAGTAGAAAATCGAGGAGAGGTCTTCCAATACTCTAAATGAGCCAAGTAGCGATCGAGCTTCTTAACAAGATTCAGAAGTCTTAAGACTTCCTTAAGCTCAGTTGTGGCACTAGTAGAATTGGAATTGAGCGATTGAGTTGAAATGCGGATCCCAACAGCTTTACTCTCATCCAATGTTCTCTTTCCAGACTCATCCAAGTAGATCAAAAACCGGTCCATAAAATGCTCGAAGTCTAGGCGCATGAGACCTAACGCTAGAAGGTGAGCGTCTCCAGGAACAAGAGCTCTATCTCTTTGAATTTCAGCAACACCACCAAAGTCATTAATTGGATAGTAGCCCGAATTCACCCACCAAGAGGCATTGGGACTGAACGCAAATAGGAAATGAGAAAAAGCCTCCAAGCGACCGAGCATATCATTGAGAGACGTGGAACTTTTTGAGGGATAGCCACTAGACCATCCATCTCCATCGGGACGGCAAGCAATCATAGCCTTCGGCTCAGGCGCCCAAGAATAGTTTTCCTTAACCGATGCAATATTTGAAAGAGTCTTCTCTGTGACAACGACTCTCATATTTTTGCGAACGAGAGATCCCGCGGCACGGCAGTCCTTCAAAACCGGACGATCTTGTCCTTTTACGATATCGTGAATCGCTGGCACAAAGCTTTGGTTATTAGACTGATATACGGGCAAAGTTCTAACCCCACCCATCAAATGAATCAGCTGGTCTACAGACCTCATCACAATGTTAGAGGCACACGCACGTTCACTCGAACTACGAGAACTCAATCCTTGCACGGCTGCACTCAAGCCGCGCTGCATATCTTCCGAGAGAGCTTCCCAGCCACCCTTACGAAATACAGGTAGCGGTTTTGTGAAAGTTCGGAGGTCTTCGACCCGCAAGTTATCTCCCGCTCGAAAGTTTATCCCATTCTTAATCAGTAGCCATGCGACACTATTGAGCATGTCGCCAGAACCATTCTGAGAAAAAAGACCAGGAAAAGACTTTTCAATCTCCTCCACAACAGCCTCATCGCGCATTTTCATAACATCGATCATTCCGGTCGCAAGTCCCAGCTCAAAAGCGAGCATTTTTACAAGATTTCCGCAATTATCCTTATTCGAATTGTCGCGCTTACAGATGCCGATGGCCTCTCGAGCCTTTACAATAAATTCCTCTCGGTTTGGGAGTTGCCCTTTGGCATTTTCAATCAAGGCAGCAGATTGCAAAGTGTTGCCAATCATGTCTACCCTGCCCCAAGGCACCTTGGTCATAGGAGGGTTCTCAATACCTCTGAACCAATTCCAGGGCATAAAGAAATCAACCAAAGACACGAGCGCTTTGATCAGGAAGAAGGGACCTCCTTGTGACGGAGGAGCCACAGGAACCCTTACTCCAACTCCTCCTAGCAAACGATACCTGCCCGTTTGGGAGGAGTACTTGCGCTCGAGGTTTTTGTGCCATTCACAAGCACTTAACGACTTGTCAGCATAATCTACATATTTTTCTTTTTCTTCTTCAGCGCCGCCCCAGAATTCTTCGGGTTCGATTGTCTGAATGTATTCTCTTGGAAGAGGATCGACTCTTGGAATGTCTCCACATGAAGTCAAACCCAAACCGATTGCTATAAGACAAAATTTAGTCGAAAAAGTTTTTTTAATTTTAGAAAAGTAAAACACTGTCTAATCTCCAATATGGGGCGTAGATGGTATTTCTACCAAAGGTAGGGTGAACGTAAGCAAGGCTAACCTTAACAGGAGCAATAAACTTATTTCGAAGGAAAGCATTGAAAGTGCTGACTTCAACCGCAGCTTCAAAACCCTGAAGAATAGCATCCGTTCCAGAAGTTTCTCTCGCGTAATCGAGCCCGCGCGTGCCATTGATTCTATCGGAAGCTTTGGCTGAGTAAAAATAGCCTCCCATCACATTCACGAGTCCATGGAACATACTTAGCTGAAGACCCGTATCAACATTAAACTCCGCGCCAATAGTTTTAGAAACTGTTTCAATTTGGTAGGGATCATTGAGGTTGGGAAGAAGCTCTTCTGAATTTAAAGCGTAGGCCCTCGTTTGCTCTTTAGCGAAGCGATATTTTCCGCCAACGGTAAAGGACCAATACAAAGTCTTAGGGATGATTTGAAACTCGCTTAGATGCATCATTCGCACGGCCCAAGCTTTCTCAGCGAGATCCTGATCTAATGGATTTGTAATATCAACTTCATGGTTTGATGTGGGGATCACAAGCCCGCCACGAAGCCCGAGACTCCAACGTTTTGATACGAGGTAGGTGTAGCGATTTTCAATCTCCAAGTCGCCCCAGGCTTGATAGATCTGGCTTGAAGGCGCTTGATAACCCCTATCAAGGAAAATAGCTTTTTCAAAAGATTGAGTGTTCAAAGGATACTTGGCCAATTCGTCCAAGCCCTTCTGCAATTCCTCGTTCTTGCCTACGCTTGCTGCGATGGCTGCGGCATTGTTAGTGACATCAGCTCGAAAGGAATAAGTCATTTCACGACGAACCCACGGCAGGATGAAGCCCGCCGCCCATCGATCCGTGATCCCCCAAAGAAAACCACTAACTTTGCGGCTCTCAAAAACATCGATGTCAGCGTAGAGATTGGCCATGAGAAGGTTGTCAGCCCAAACTGGATCCAGACCAGATAGAAAATCCTGCAGTCTTAAGAGGTCCGGCTCGCTTTCAGCCATTTCAGTCAAATTGACTGATCGATTGAGTGGTCTTGCGAGAAGTTCGAGATCGCCATCGGAATTCAACCTGGAATCAATCCCCGAGCCAAATCCCCAAACGTAGGCCAAAGCACGGACGCCCTGAGGCATCGGCTCTGGAGAAGAGTAAGCCAAAACATTCACTGAAAAAGAAGTAATCAGAAAGCTCGTAAAAAGCACGATGCGGCGAATGGCTTTTGATCGAGAATTTTGGGGAAAAGATGGCATGCCACTTAATACCTGAAAGGCATTTTGGATGCCAGGATTAACTACCAATATCATTGAGAAAATTACAAAATTCCCCTGATCTGTTACTTCCTAAGGCATACTGAGTTTATCGACTTAGTTAAAGATTAACCCAGAGCCTGATGATTCTTTGATAGTCTTATAGATGCGGTATGTAGCTTCCCCAGGTCCCCCATCAAACCCATAACAATTTGGAGCATTTATGCTAAATCAACTAAGACTTACGTCCAGTATCGCCGTTTTATCCCTAACCCTAACCTCCTGCCAGGAACTTTCCCAGAACTCAAACGATCTTAGTGGCCATGATCCCAAATACAGCGACCCCGCCATGTATTTGAGCAATGCAGAAATTCTAGAGAACTATTCCAATGTCAGCTGCGAATCCCTGAGGGATCTCGTCGACTATCTCGATCAAATTGGTAGCACCGATTATTTTCGTGGATTGTCCGGCGTGATTAAATATCAACCTCAAGTATGTCGAAACGAGCAAGGAAGTTGGAACAATCTCGATGACTATCAAAGCCCGGAAGCCATTGAAGTCCCCGGCAAACTCTACCTGACCAAACTCGACGTTCCCACAAGAGCCTTCGATACAGGTTTTCCGAGATTAGATGGGTCTATCCTTCAAACCAATGACGGGGTTGACCTTCACGAATATTTTTCGATTGAATTCAGGACTTCACTCAAACTTGGAGAAGTGAATGAAAGCGGATGGTATGAATTTGCGATGCTTTCTGATGATGGAGCTCGCATGACCATAGAAGAAACCGGGGAGCAATACATTAGCCATCCTGAAAAAACTCCGACAAAAATGCTGTGCGGAAATCGCGCCATATACTTGGAGCAAGGTGAAAGCCTACCTGTAAATATTCAATATTTTCAAGGCCCCAAAAAACACATTGCCCTCTCACTTATGTGGCGCAAAGCTACTGGTGAAGAAGATGGAGGACTAGATCCTTCCTGTGGAAAGTCAGGCAATGGATTGTTCTTTGATTCAAACGTAATGCCATCGGAGCCACAGGCGGAATACCGTGGGCTAATAGATCGCGGTTGGGAAGTTGTTCCAGCTCATGTGTTTAGAATTCCTAGAGATGAATACATGAACCCTTGTGAGAGTGACCACATTCAAGATGTCATCAACAATGCAAACGGTGGCGGCGTCGATACTGACTTGGGCGTTTAACTAGTTGCAAAGAAAGCTACTTGAGTCTTGGAGCTAGCCTTAGGCTTTTTCCAGACTTAAGTAGTTTTACGTTTATGTCTCGACTCTTTTCAAGGAACTCGAGCTTGTAAGCAGTGTTCTCCATGATAGATGGCAAAGCGTTAGGTAGCGAAACAACAACCGTAGGTTTCTTAGGAGGATGCAAATAATCTTCCCCACATGTCATGCTAAGCTTAGCTTTGACAACACTAAGGCCCGAAAAGTTTACACAATCAATTTCCTCAGAAATCGTTAACCAATTGTCTTTATCGAGATCATACAAGTCGACTCTCGGAAAGTCTGCACCAGCTTTATGGATCTGACTAAGAACGTAGACTTTATGTGGGCTCTCCTGATGCGGAAATAGTGACAACAAACTTCGAGATTGAAGATCAACAGGCAAATCAATACTTTTCTTCTTTCCCGTTTTTAGATTGTAGTAAAAAAGAAAGGAACGGTTCTCTTGGCTCTCATAGTAGTCTAGACGTCCAATAAAAACTTCATCAGTCGCTGATTTAGCGTCAGCCCCTGCGGCTAAAGTTATGGCACTATATGTTGTTTCTGAAGCTTTGATAGACTTTGACGAAGAAGCTACTAAATGGCTTGAAGACAAAACCACTGCAAAAAATGCAATCACACAAACTACTCTCACATCTATCTTTTTTCGGCTTTTCATAATTACTAAAATCCTCAATGTTCTTGGTTGGCAGGCTCGATCGTAGTACGGCCATTTTTAGTTTCAATTCTAAACTTTGGTTTCACAGTTATAGGTGGTCTTGCGGGTGATCCCGCATGTGTCGGCACCCAAGCCTGGCTGTACTTTTCAACCTCATTTAACCCTTTGAACTCAACACCCACTGATTTCATGTAGTCAAGAATCTCAGGTAATGCCGCTCCAGTCGTGGCCTTGATGTCATGAAATAAAACCACAATAGGCTCATCACGTGCACCTTTGCGTTGCTCGCACAAATCCTTCAAACGATCTTTGATCCTTTGAAGCAGGACCTCTTTTTTCTTTTCTGGCGAAGCCCCCTTCAATTCCGTGTATCCCGCAGAACCACTGTCAATCGCCCAATCTAGTGAGTCCAAATCCCAACTCATCTCATGATCGTATCCATGGGCCGCCAATCGATCCAAAACCATTTGGTTCTTTGACCCAAACGGAGCTCGGAATGTTGCGAAGTGATTCTGGCTCTCTTTGGCTTTGGAAACTTTGGGCTCGTTAATAAAATATTCAATCTCTTTCTCGAGGTCACTTCTGGATAATTTTGCAAGATCCGGGTGCGTCTTCGTATGGTTGGCAATCAACCAGTTCGGATTTTTCTCAATCGCAGATATAATTTCTTCGCCCGACTGCCCGCCAAGATTTAAATTGTTTTTGCGATAGGTCGCCGTTCCAATGGCCTTTCCAACGATATAAAAGGTTGCGGGAATACTTTCCCCATCTTCCCCCGCATCATGTAGGGCCCGAAGGATTGGGGGTGTATTGTTGTTGTGAGGACCATCATCAAAAGTTAGGACCACATGTTGTCCTTCACAGATCTTTTCAGCAGAAAACGCCGACCTGCAAAAACCCGCAACCCCCAAAAGGCCGCAAACAATAAGCGTAGTATTGATAGAAGAATTGGAACTCATCACTAAAATTCAGTCTAAGAGATTCTGAGTACAATTTCAGTGCTTTTCCTGAGAAAATTGAGAGCTATCGTCAAAACGCCTGCTGGAACAAATAACTTTCCAACAACACACGGCGACTAATCACGGGGTCGGAATCGTAATAGCCGAAAGAGCGAAGGTTGATCGTGTTATCCATAGCAAAATCTGGAATGCTTCGATCGAGCTCATATTCAAGCGGCAAGACCATGGCGTCTTCACTAGCTACAGCGCCGTATTCTCTAGTACTCACCCTTCTCGCAGACTCTACGGCATGGCAGCTCACACAATCTACGGTTGAAGGGTTGTTGAGTTTCGGATTCTCGATGCGGTCGATGCGTTTTCGCATCTTGGCAACACCTTCGGTCTGAAATGCCGTTTTCCCTTCATTGAACAACTCGTTTAAATGATCACCCTGCTGAGCCTGAGGGAAAACAGCCGCCCTCAAACGGTTTGGCCCCCTTACCATTCTTTGAATAGAAGTGCTCACTTCGTTGTTGTCATCTTGAAAGCGTTGGTTCAAATTGACGAGGGCCAATTCCGGCCCCAGCTTCCTATTGGCTGGGGCACCTTCGATCTTGAAGCCCCCAAAATGCCACATCACCCTTCCCCGCCTTTCTGTCATAAATGTCGCCTTATAAAGGCCCCATCCAGCAATACGGCAAAGCAAAGAGCTGAGTTTCTCTTTCACATCAAGTGATGATTCAAAGGCGGGGTGCAAGCCCAGCTTTGAATATGAAAGATTGGAAGACAGATCATTCAAGCGACGAAGCTCCCTTTTGATCGCATGATCTCGCAACAAATTCGGAGCCTTGAAGAACAAATGTAAAGCCGCATCTTCAGCAATCCATGGCGCATGAGTCCTGCGAGAATCCCCCTCTCTCAAGGGCTGAAATATCAACCGTACTTCGTTCTCATCCAAGTCCCACCGCATACCTACGAGTCTTTGCGATTCATACTCATCTTCATGAGTCTGCGGGGTCAGCAGCAATCGAGGCATCTCAAGATACATTTGTTTATCGAAAATACTTTGGGAGCATCCCCCTAATTTCAATCCAGGGAGCTCTGCTCGATCCTCCTCGGGCAACGGAAAGAGCATAGAAAGATGGTATAGAGGTAGTTTATCAGCTCGTAAGGACAACACGCTAAACAGGAAGGCAAAAATGATAATGATTCTCATTATCATGAATCCTTACTCCGAAGACATTTAGGTGGTCAAGGCTGTAGAAAAATTTTAACTCCTTAAAATTAAAGGTCCATGGAAAGACTCATGCCACCACCCAGAAAGTGATACGGCGGCGAGACAGCGGAATCTTGGCCCGCAAAATTACCCTCACCCGAACCTAATCCCCAATCGAGAATATAGCTCGCGTGAATTCCAATCTTAAGCCCGCGGCTGACCGGAAAAATGTAGCGAGGGGTCATTCGAATGCTAAGCGAAGATTCACTTCCTGAACCATTAAAAGTAAATCCGCCACTATCAGGAACAAGTGCACCTGAGGAGTCGACAGTTCGAACCGAAGACCGATCAAGCGCATATCCAATTCCAAGATCCATTCTAAAATCGCTAAATCGATAGCGATACAAAGCTTCTATCGACAACCTATGGCTCGTGCGATTCGTCGAGTTACCCGATGCTGTTGCTCCTTTTGCAAAACGATGCCAGCTAATCGCGGGACCAATACCCCCATTGGAAGTCAATCGCTGAAGGGCCAATAGATGAAAACCGAAGCCATTTGCATTTTCTCTCGTGATTTGATTCATGTATTCGGGCGAAAGTGAAAGCTCCCACGTCTTGGAAGAATCACCCTGCCCCTGATCAGCCGTTAATGAATTACCAACGGGTTCACCCTCACTAGCAGGATTACGTCCCGCCTCTTCGTCTGCCCACTTTGTGTTTGCTGGAAGTGACCTGCGACTGGACTGAGTTGTGAACGTTACAGGCATCCAGCCCGTTCGCCCACTAGGCGTCTCCACCCGGACCCAAGAGTTTTCACTTGAGTATTCTACAACTTTCAAAGGCAAGCCTGTTTTCAACAGCGCCGTTGCTACGCCAAACTTGTTGGGCTCAGACCAGAGCTTGGTATCTTTTGAAACAAAAATTTTTGAGCTAACAGGCACTGGCCGTGCTGCAAAACTAACCGTGCTAGTCATGACTAGCGCTGAATATAGAAAATATCTTTTGAAGCTCACCCTTATGATTATGTGCGATTCTTGCTCGAGGGAACAGAGCCTATTTTGACGCTTTCAGCTTTTGTATGAACTGACACATTGTCAGATGCGGCGCATTATTCCTTTGGGCTTTTATTTCAAAAACTGCCATCGCGGCTCCAATCACTCGCGACTAGCCCCTACAATATAGTTAGGGGCGTGGCACTCTTCTTGCTCAATAAGAGGTCACTGAGAATGTTAGCGGTGACAATGATTTCGAAGTCAAAGTGTTCAATGGGGAATAGATGAAAAAAAAGATCAACAAAGACCAGATGAAGGCATGGGTAACAAAGACTCGTTCTCAGATCTTGGTCCGTTCGCAAGTCTTGGGGCCAAAACTTCGTGGTCACTTTGAAAAAATCCCCCCTATTCACGTGGCCCTCAAGAAACTCAACCGCTTTCGTTGGTTAGCCTGGGCTCTAGGCGGTTTTTTAGTCGCGGAAGTTGCCATGATCGGACTCGGTGCCTTCCTCACCCCCAAGGACCCACCTAAAGCCGGCCGCAACCGCAGAGTCGTCATGCTTGAGCCTCGGCTAGAGGGCAAAAGTAATTACAACACCACTCTCACAAAGAATATATTTTGCCCTGGATGTCCCATTCCAGAACTTGAAATTAAAAAAATTGAAAAACCTAAAGATTGCAACACGGCAGAGCCTGCAAGAGGCGGACTCAAACTCATTGGCACCATTGTTTTAAGTGATCCTCAATATTCCGTCGCCACGCTATCAGGCGCAGGTTCTGAAAACATCGCCGTCCAGAAAGATGATGAAGTCCCTGGCAATGGAACTGTTTTCGAAATTAGGCAGAACAGAGTTTGTATTCTGACGCCGACAGATGATTTGGTGTTTATTGATCTTCCAGTCGAAGACATCAAGTTCGGACAGCCCATTGCTAATGATCCAAGTTACAGCAGAGCGGCCCCCGCCAAAACAAGTGTTGCCGGAATCGAGGCCATCAGTGAAACTGAGTTTAACATTTCTAGAAATGTGCTTCTTCAAAAATTAAGTGACCCCAACTTACTCTTTCAGGCGCATGCGGTCCCGCAAAGAGGCAAAGATGGGGCGATCGAATGCTTCAAGATTCTTAGCATGCAGCCGGGCTCCGTCTATGAGAGCTTAGGAGTAAAGGTTGGGGATTGCATTGATTCTCTCAATGGAGAACCTCTTACCAACATCGCCAAGGTCCAGGAATTCTACAACAATATACGTACAGCATCAGATGTCAGCATCGGCATGAAACGAAACGGGCAAAAAGTGGAAAACAGTTATTCCATTAAGTGACAAAACGGGGAAAATTATGCAAAAAATGATCAACTACAAAATTCGATTTCCAAAGCTAATAAGATTTGGTGCTAGCGCAGGATTCATCATGTCAGCAATCATGATGAACATCAGCAGCTACGCGCAGAGCTCCCGCCCCACTCCTGGAAGCAACCTCGGGGCCGCTAGTGGAGCCGACACCCCGACCTCTTTCGACACCTCAGCTCTGGGTGATTATGTCGAACTCGATGCCTCCATGAAGAATGAGATGTATGGCACGATCGACTTCCCCAATGCCGAGCTCAAAGACATCATCAAAGCGATTTCAAAGCTTGCAAAGAAGAACTTCATTCTTGACCGTAAGATTGAGAACCGCCGCATCACTATTCTTTCCCCTGAAGCGGTGACCAAGCAAGAAGCTTACAATGCCTTTTTATCTGCCCTCTACATGAATGATTTGACCATTGTTGCTGAGGGCAAGTTCCTCAAGGTTATCGACACCAAAGCCGCGCTTCAAAGTAATGTGCGTGTTTTCATGGGTGACTACGCGCCCAACACGGCTGAAGTCATCACAGTTTTATATCCTTTGAAAAATTTGAACGCCGACGACATTCAGCGATACCTTACTGACCTCGTGCCTAGAACAGGAAGAATTGCCGCCTACCCTAACACCAACACTTTGGTGATGACAGACACGGGCTTCAACTTGAGACGCATCATTGAGATCGTCAAGACCATTGACGTTCCTGGGCACGAAGACCAACTAGAAAATATTCCCATTCGTTACGCTAACGCAAAGGAAATCGCGAAACTCATCGATGAAATCCTTGAAGCTCAAAGTGGTGGCTCAAGTCGAAGAAGCAGCGCTCGAGCTAAATCTGAAAAGAAGACTCGAGGCGGCGGTGTGATCACAAAGATCGTTCCTGATGAACGAACCAACTCCTTGGTCGTGCTTGCGAACGGACGCGGAATCGAAGAACTGCAAAACCTCGTCGACGCATTAGACACTCCAAATGCTGCTGGCGGCGGAAACATCCACCTCTACTATTGCAAAAATGCGGTCGCAGAAGAGCTCGCGACAACAATCAGCTCACTGATTTCAAATAGCGCGAACAACAACAAAACTACGGGGGCTCCGGGCGCGCCTAGAACAAGCATCCTGCCTCGCGGCACCCGTAGAGGCACAGACAACTCCTCCCTTTCTGACTCTAGTGGAGTGAGCTTCGATGGCAATGTTCGAGTCACCGCTGACAAACCAACCAACTCCCTCGTCATCGTTGGATCAGGATCTGACTTTGCGGCGCTTAAAAAAATCTTAGAGAAACTCGATATTCCCAGGAAGCAAGTTTATGTCGAGGCGAAAGTTCTGGAAATGAGAATCGGCACAACCAATCAACTTGAGCTTGGTATTAACATTGCCAATCCAGGCGTGGCTCAAGTGGGTGGTTTCATCCCAACAGGGTCCAAGATCAACCTCACCAAACTAGCCACTTCCCCTGCTGCGACGACAGGCTTATTAGCTGGTTTCCAGGCGGGTGCCTTCCTAAAAGGCGCAAACGGTGCAGAGATTCGGACCGCGACTGGCCTCATTCGAGCTCTTGTGGATTTTGGTCAAGCCCAGATTTTACATGAACCTCAAATCTTAACTTCAGACAATGAAGAAGCCGAAGTGAAAGTCACACAAAGAATTTCCACGATCACACAAAGCCAAACTGGTTCAGGCGATGGCGCTGTCACAGCGAATACCGTTGAAAAAAACCCAGTTACCATTTCACTCAAGATCACACCGCAGCTCAGTGAAAACTCCGACCTCATTCGTATGAAAGTCGAGCAAACGTTAGACGACTTTTCAGAATCCATTTTGGCCGGTGGACAAATCGACACCACAAACCGCTCCACGAAGACCTCTGTCGTTGTTCGAGATGGAAGCACTGTCGCCATTGGCGGCTTACAGAAAAATGCTGTTTCTGACAACCGCTCTAGGATTCCGATCCTAGGAGACTTGCCTGTTCTAGGTAAACTCTTCGGTGGTACTTTCTCCGAGAAGACTCGCTCAACAATGATGATTCTGTTGACGCCAACAATTGTGGATTCGAATGAAGACTTACTTCAGATCACTCAAGCCAAGTTTGCGGAACGCCTCGAAATTGGAAAAATGGCGAAAGATCCAGAAGACAGACTCAGGCATGAGGTCAAGAAACTTAAAGCTGCAGGAAAGAAAGAACTAAACGAGCGCCCTAAAACAAGCGCCTATAGAAGAAGCAACCCTTCATGGGATCCCTCCACCATAAAAGCCTTGGAAGATGCGGCTGAAGAGGAAGATGAAGCTATCAAGGAAGAGTCGACAAGCGCTTACCTCAGCCCTGACGCCCGTGGAGTGAAGAGCAATTCTAATTCTAACGACAGTTTTGAAGTCGCCCCACCAGCTTACGACTCCTTCGCACCCATCGCAGAACCAGGCGCTGATGCCATCGATCAAGGCTACGAGCCGCCACCAGCACTAGAGTCTGGCAATAGCGAATTTGCCCCACCATCAGATGGAGGCGGAAGCTTCTAATGCCATTCCAAACACTCGAAGATCGACTCGGAGAAATCCTTCTCCAGAAGACGACGCTTAAAGCAGAGAACCTTGAAGAAGCCTTAAGGCTCCATCATTCCACCAAGCAGAGGCTTGGCGATATTTTGGTGGAGAAGAAATGGGTCAAGGCAGAAGACATCGCTCAAGCCGTTTCACTGCAAATGGGAATACCTTTTGTGGCTGACCTGAAGTCGGAGGAGATTGATCCCGCCATGGTAGCTGGGCTTAGCATTCACTACTGCAGAGAACGCCAAGCCCTACCTCTATCGATGACCGAAACACGAGTCAGGGTCGCGATCGTAGATCCGCTCGACTACGAAACACTCGATTCACTGAGACTTCATTTCGGAAAAAGCATTGATCCCGTCCTTTCGACTCCGAATCACCTGGAAGATTCGGTCAACAAAGTCTTCGAGAGAAATGAAAACCTTATCAAAGGCCTCGAAGAAGAAGATGATGATTTGGATATGTCGCTATCTGAGACGATCGACCTCTTGGAAGCGTCAGATGACGACGCCCCGGTCATTCGTTTCGTAAACAGCCTTCTCTTCCGCGCCGTGAAAGAAAAGGCTTCCGACATTCACATTGAACCTTTTGAAAAAATTGTCGTGGTCCGCTTTCGCGTCGACGGCATGCTTTACGATCAAGCGACTGCCCCGAAGAGATTACACGCTGCCATCTCCTCTCGTATCAAGGTCATGGCAGAGTTGAACATCGCCGAGAAACGTATTCCACAAGATGGAAGAGTAAAAGTCAGACTTGCCAACCGCGAGATCGACATTCGTTTGAACGTCGTCCCCACAGTTCACGGCGAGAGACTTGTTATGCGTCTCCTCGACAAAGCCAGCGTTGTCTTAGACCTCGAGACCCTTGGATTTACGGGCACTATCAGAGAAGACATTGCAGATCTTACAAATAGAAAATATGGCATCTTCCTCGTCACAGGACCTACGGGTTCTGGTAAATCAACGACATTATCAGCGGCCCTAAAAGCCATCCTGTCACCAGACAAAAACGTGATCACGGTGGAAGATCCTGTCGAGTACAACTTGCCAGGCGTTGGACAAATTGCCGTTAATGCCAAAGTCGGACTTACGTTTGCCAGTGGACTACGGGCTATACTTCGTCAGGATCCAGATGTGGTCATGGTCGGGGAGATCCGGGACGTCGAAACTGCAGAGATTGCGATCAACGCCTCTCAAACAGGTCACTTGGTACTTTCAACACTTCACACA
>CAZXHL010000032.1:0-24711 GCA_964640545.1 uncultured Bacteriovorax sp.
ATGCTTGTTCTTAAAATTGTTTTGAGAATAACCCACCATGAATCGGGTAGAACCGGACAACGCAGTATTGAGGGATTTATTTAACTGGCGCACCCGGCTGGGATCGAACCAACAACCCCCAGATTCGTAGTCTGGTACTCTATCCAATTGAGCTACGGGTGCGTGCTGTGAACTTATAAGCACTGAGCACGGCTCAAATCAAGAGTTTTCGTCCTCATCCGCGACTTTATTGGCCAAATCTTCTTCTTTTTTCAAGGCCTTACGAGCATCGGCCTCTTTCCTTTTTGCCCGGAAAAAGCCCACCAGCATGTTCCGGCATTCCTCTTCGAGGACATGAGGAACCACATCAATCACATGATTCAGCCTTTTGTCGTTGTGAATCTCATAGATCGAGCCCATCGCCCCTGCCTTGGGATCAGAAGCGCCAAAGACAACTCGGTCGACCCTTGATAATGAAAGAGCACCAGAGCACATCACGCAAGGCTCAAGCGTTACGACGACGGTGTATCCCACCAGTCGCCATTGATCAGACTTTTTTGCAGCTCGCTGGATCGCCAAGACTTCCGCGTGCGCCGTTGGATCTTTGTCGATCTCTCTTTCATTGTAAGCTTCGGAAACAATATCACCCTCAGCATTCACCACAACAGCCCCTATAGGAATATCTCCCAGGGCCTCTCCTTGCTTGGCAACTTCCATTGCTCTTTTCATGTAAGGAGACCAGTCTCTGTCGGGCGATTGTTTTTGTTTCAAACGAAAACTCCTTTAAAGCTTTGTGATTTTTTCTAGCCCACCCATATACGGACGAAGCACCTCTGGAATCTCAACGCTTCCATCAGCTTGTTGGTAATTTTCTAATACCGCGATCAAAGTTCGGCCAACAGCCAAACCAGAACCATTTAAGGTATGGACGAATTGATTGCCCTTGCCTTGAGAGGGCTTAAAGCGAATCTGTGCACGACGTGCTTGGAAATCACCAATGTTAGAACATGAAGAAATTTCGCGATACGCACCCTTAGCTCCATCGCCGCCTTCACCAGCATTACCAGGAAGCCAGACTTCAAGGTCATAAGTTTTGGTTGATCCAAAGCCCATGTCCCCCGTGCATAGTAGCATAGTGCGAAATGGAATCTTCAACTGACGAAGAACTTCTTCAGCATTGTCGACCATACTCTCTAATTCTGCCGCACTTTCTTCAGGCTTAGACAGCTTGACCATCTCAACCTTATGAAACTGATGCTGACGAATGTAGCCCTTTGTATCACGGCCGTAGGACCCTGCCTCACTTCTAAAACACGGCGAAAAAGCCATAAACTTCATAGGAAGATCTTTCTCTTCAAGAATTTCTCCGGCAAAAATACTCGTGAGAGTGACTTCTGCCGTAGGAATCAAATATTTCTGAAGCGCCGCCGATTTTCCTTCTTCACTCGCACCAACAACCTTGAACAGATCTTCTTCAAACTTTGGCAGCTGCCCCATTCCATACATCGTCTCGCCACTCACCATATAAGGAGTGATGGTCTCTTGGTAGCCTTTGGGCCTGTGCAGATCGAGCATGAAGTTAGCTAGGGCTCGCTCAAGCTGGGCCAGAGGACCGCGAAGAATAGAGAACCTTGCACCACTCATTTTTGCCGCACGTTCAAAATCCAAAGCACCTAAGGCCTCACCGAGCTCATCATGACCTTTAGGATCGAAATCAAATTTTCTAATCTCGCCCCACTTGCGAATCTCTTTGTTTCCGCTCGCATCTTTTCCAACGGGAACGCTGCTATCAGGGTAATTCGGCAAGACTTCAAGAATCGCAGTAAAGCCACCTTCCACATCTTTAGCCTTGGCGTCCAATTCAGCGATCTTGTCGCCGAGTTCTTTGCCTTTGGCGATGATAGCCTGCGCCTCATCCTTCTTTCCTTCTTTCATCAGCTGCCCAACAGATTGGGCGCTTTTGTTTCGCTCAGACTTTAATTCGTCAACTTGCGTGATGAGGGTCGATCGCTCTTTGGAAAGTTTCTCAATATCTGAAAAAATGCTTTGGGCTTTATCAGCCGCCATTCCGCGCGATGTTTGTGCCTTCAAAAAAGCATCTGCATCATTAACAATGTGTCTCCAATCAAGCATATTGATCTCCTCTGATTTCCTTCCTAAAACTAATTAGAGAAAGGAGGTCTGCCGATTTTTTCTCGCAAACTCTCTTCTCCGCTCGCCGCAGGGGAAAGCTCTAAATACTTTAGATAGTAACGCTTGGCCAGGCCGTAATCTCCAGCCCCCTCCAAGATAACTGCCAGCTTATAGTTCATTTGCGGATCATTCGGAGCTTGAGCCGCAGCTCGTGATGCATAACTCTTAGCTGCCGAGATATCTCCCATTACAGAATAGGCCTGAGCCAAGAGGATCAAGGCACGGGGGTCATTCTCATAGCCCCCTTTAAACTGCTGATAAAGATCCGGGATTTTTTGAGGCGAGTTATTTCTTAGCAGAAACTCCGCGGCCTCTACAAATGGAGTGATGCTTTCGGGCCGATATTCGATTTCGAGTCCATAATACTTTGCTGCTTCGTCAACCTTTCCCGCTCGATCGAAACTTCTAGCCGCAAATAGATATATTTCTGGATAATCTGGCTGAGCTCTAGCTGCAGCAACATAGTTCTGTGCTGCCAGTAAAAATCGTTCCTCTTCTTCCATAACTTTAGCGATTCGAATCCAGCCATCCGCCGAAGTCGAATCAAGCCTTGCCGCTGCCGTATAGTATTCAAGAGACTCCCTATAATTAGCGCGCTTAAAGAGCAAGTCGCCAGCAGCAATATGGATCTCCGGGGAGTATGGGAACTTTTCTAGCCCAATGTTAACTTGTTTAAGCGCCTCTCCAGGCAATCCGGCATAGAAAAACAAGTCTACAATCAAAACTCGAAGATTTATGTTCTGGGGGTTCTCTTTAGAAAGCACCAATAAATTTTGTAGCGCCTTCTGAATTCCGATTGCCCCATACACCTGGCATTTCGCCAAAAGAATCTCCACAAAAATCTTCAGCTCACTTTTAGCTCGAAGTCGGGCAAGATTTCCGGTCTTTACACATTCGAAAAATTCTTTCTTCACCTCATAGGTTTGCGCTTTAAAATAGTAAGCCCAAACATCATTAGGGTTTCGGTCAATAGCCTCTGATAAAAGCCTGTGTGCCTCTACATAGTCTCGTGCCAGAAAGTGAAGCATTCCCTCTGTCCGCAAATAATTTCTAGCGTCAGTTGTCCTGCTCGCCATTAGATCAAAGGAGTCTTCCGCCTCCGCGAATCTAAACTGCTCGGCCAGACTCCAAATCAAACCGAAATATCCATTTTCGTCTTTCGGGTCCAACGCAATCATTTGTCGGAACAAGGTTTCTGCCTGGGGCCATTTCTCCTGAAGACAATAGTGTTGTCCGACAATAAACAAATAATCATTGCCTGGAGATAAGGCATTCCCAAGGACAAATAGTGCGGCACGATCTCGATCTGAAAGAATTTCCTTGCGAGATTTATCCAGAATTCCATCTGCAATATCTCTAGCCAATAGTCCAGGGTCATCAAGGTGCCACCATTGCCCAGGCTTTAACGATCCAATTCCACCCTTTGTCAGCAGTTCTATATTTTTAAGCGCTCGAGCATGAGTCTCGGCTCTAGCAAAGCGCTCAAGAAATCTCGCGAACTCGGCCCAATAGGCTAACTGAATCGAAGGTGGATAAAGAACAAGAGATCCGATCCCAACGGTAAAATCTCTGTAGGTGCTTTGTACTTGAACGTTGGCAGAGCTTCTCCAGCTCAATTCGGCTGAGGTTAACCACAATAGTGGCGACGTTGCCTCGGTCTTAGCTAACTGCTGAAGCCAAACCAAAACACTAGAGTCCTTTGCTCGGTAGGCCTGCCTAACTCTGGTCGAGATATCAAGTTCCGCACCTCGCTTGAGGTAAGTCGGGGCTGGAAGCGGTTGCTCAATCGACTCTGACCAAGAAGCCCACCATATGGCATCTTCTAGAATCCACTTCAAAGTTGCGCTAGAGGACTGCCGAGAAAGTGTTTCCACTTTGCCCCAATCCCCCAAAGAGTGCGCTCTGTAAGCATCAATCAAAATTTTTGATTCAGCACCTATGAGTTGCTTTTCATCAAGTTGCTTTTGCAACTTCACTCCAACCTGCTCAACCTGCCGGCCGAGCTCAAGGTCTACAACTTGTATGCGAATGCCTAATAGCTGAAGATCCGACGAAAGCTGAATCCAAAAATTTGCATATCCAGACTCATCCGTCCCAACATGCTTTAACGATTCTCGAACCCTTGCGACTAGTTTCACTCCATTCAGGACAAATTCTGGAACGTCGTCAACAACCGTGGACCCTCCAGCCTTAACCCCCGGAGCCAGATCGAGACTGCGAAGCTTTAAGCCCGCAAGCTGAGTTCTGAGCATGCGAGTATAATTTGGTGCGGATCGAATCTCTAGAGCTGCAAGAGATGAGTCGCCAGCTTTTGGCTGTACTCTTTCTCGTTTATTCGGAGAATCCACAAAAAAGATGGCAGCAATTACCCCCACAACAATCAAAAGTAGCAATAACGATGGAGATTTCTTAGGAGGAGTTGGAGCCTCATCTTGTTGTTCTGGCTTAGGATTCGCAGGAGCGGAAACATTAGGGGCCTTCGTAGAAACTTGCGGGGCCTCAGCTTCTTCTGGTTTCGATTGATACGCCTTCCTAGGGCTCTGAGTAATTCTAGTGCGTTCTAAAAATTCTGTATTTTCGCCCGCACTAAATGCCTCTGTTTGAGTCCCAGACCTTGAAACTTTCGTTTTATCGTTTGAGTCTGAAAATATGCTCTCTTCTTGTTTCTTACTTTTGAGATCAATGCTTTTGCCTGAGAGCACGTCGTGAATAGCGTCAAAGAATTCTGTATCGGATGCTATGGGTCGCCAGACGGTTTCACCCTCGACGAGAATTTTCTCTTCGCCTCGAATTTTCTTCTTTTGAATAAAGGTAAAAATTTCAAAACGGGAATAGGGGCCATAGATCTTGCCCGAAGGCATTTGGACCTGCAGCTTCTTTAAGACAACCCGAGTTCGATCTGCCTTGAATACCCCGGTTTTGTCGTCCCCATCAGAGCTACTCATTTCACCACTCTATCTTAGAGTTCCCAACAATGTCTCGGACGTAGCTGACACAAAGTAGACGGAATAGATCCAAACCCACACAAAAAGCCCTGTAGCACCGACAAAAGCTGATGCCATTACGGTTTGTGGGATGAATCGTTTTACGGGAACATCGTCATTGGATGGTCCTTTTTCGAAATACAAAGGAACAAGAATTCTCAGGTAATAAGCGAGCCCCATCATCGAACCCAGAAGAATCCACAGAGCAGAGACTGGTGAATGCGTCCAAACATCGCTAAGGATTAAATATTTACCCAAGAACCCTGGCAACGGAGGAATTCCAGCCATAGAGAACAGGGCCAAAGTGAGAATAAATGTTTCGGCCTTGGCCTTTCCGTAAGGAACGAGAGCCAAATCACTTAGTGTAAAATTAGAGCTGCTTGATTTTCCAGACTTCACACTTAAGCTTTCAATAACAGCGAAGGCCGCTGAGAGCGCGATACCATAAGTAACCAAATAAACAAATATAGATGGAAGAGCCACTTCTCCAACGGGAAGCACAATGGCCACATAGCCCGCGCTAGCCACCGAAGAGTAAGCCAGCATTCGGCGTAAACTCTTTTGTGTCAGTGCCATCAAGTTCCCAATAAGAATACTGAGAATTCCAAGCACCATGAGAAAACTAGGAACAAACTCTAATTTGAAGAAACCGCTTTTACTCCATGCCACGGAAACGGCGGAGAAGACGGCAAGCTTGCCTGCTCCAGCCATAAAAGATGCCAGAGAAGACGGAGCAGACTGATAAACATCAGCAGCCCACATATGAAGTGGCGCCATCGCCACCTTAAAGCCTGCGCTCACTACGATGAGAACGACAGCCGCAATCGTCATATGCGATGGAATGCCCATTTGAAGCACATCACTAATGGTTGAATATTCGAAGGATCCTGTCGCGCCGAAAAGCAGAGTGCTTCCCATCAAAAGCAATGCAGATGCAAAGGCTCCCATCAACAAATACTTCAAACCAGACTCATAGCCTCCATCGCGCTTTTGGCGAAAGGCAGCCATAACATATCCGGGGATCGCCATCGTCTCGAGAAACAAAAAGAAACAGATCCAGTCTCTGGCTCCGGGGAGCAAGGACATTCCTAGAACCGAAACAAGTAAAAGTGTCGACCATTCTGAATGATCCACATCATAAACAGCAAGCAAAGCCAAAACAGCCAGAGAGCTAAGACCTATGGCCACCCAGCGCAAAACATCATCCACAACCAATGAGCCGCCAAACAAGCTCGCATCCGCGGAGCCAAGCCCCACAGCCATCGAAGTTCCAAAAGCAAAGAACGTAATCAAAAGAATTAACTTATGAGCTGCAATCGGAAACTTAGAAGCCGACGCAATCGTCGTAAAAACCATCCCCAAACAAAGTGCAAGAAAAGGAAACAACGCTCTAAGCTGTTCAACATTAAACTGAAATACACCTGCATTGAAAAAATCAAAATTCATATCTGTACCCTTTTAAAACAATCCCATAATCCACTCTGTAGAGAACATGGATTTGCTAAGAATCAACTGTGGTCCCATTCCGAGAACCAACATCAACAAGAGTAATGGCACAATCGCCACCCACTCATTCCACTCAAGAACTATGGGATGTGCTTCAACCGCTGGCCCAACAGGACCAAAGACCACCTTGCGAAGCATCCCAAGCATGTAGATCGCACCTAGTAAGACACCACTCAGCCCCACAAACGCAAAGATTTTATTCGTGAAGAATGTTCCCGATAGAATCAAAAACTCCCCAATAAAGCCTGGAAGCCCTGGAAGACCAATGCTTGCCATCGCCGAGAAGACAAAGGCTGAAGCGAGGAGTCCATTTTTTGAGGCGAGCCCGCCGTAATCAGCCACTTTACGTGTGTGTGTGCGATCGTAAATGATACCAAAAATCAGGAAGAGAGCTCCTGTGCTGAGCCCGTGAGCCAGGTTTTGGAACATCGCTCCGCTAAGTGCTTCAACGTTAAGAGCAAAAAGCCCCAAAACCATAAAACCTAAGTGAGCCACTGAGGAATAAGCAATCATGCGTTTGATGTCGACCTGCTTCCAGGCAGCAAAACTTCCCGCAACAATTCCAATCGCACCCAAAGTCATCATGACCGTCGACACATCTTGGGAGGCCTCGGGAAACAAAACCAAACACCAACGAGCAATTCCATAAACACCTAGCTTAAGAAGAACTCCCGCAAGAATTACCGAGGCTCCCGTTGGAGCTTCTGTATGCGCATCAGGAAGCCAAGTATGAACTGGCCAAATAGGAATTTTTACAGAGAAGGCAATCAAGAAGCCCAGGAAGATAAGACCTGTTTGACCCCAAAGGCCGTCATATACGATTCCAGCATTTTTAAGCTCGATCCAAGAAAGAGTTCCATAGGTTTTTGAAAGCGCAATAATCGCAAGAAGCATGAGAAGTGATCCAGCCATTGTGAAAGCGAAGAACTTAAGTGCCGCATAGACACGGTTCTTAGAACCCCACTTTCCAATGAGGAAATACATCGGGATCAACATGAATTCCCAGAAGATATAAAAGGCAAAAGCATCAAGGGAAATCAAACTACCTATGCTGGCAGCATTTAGAATCGAGAATAATGCCAAATAACTTGAGCTAAGCTTTTCTTTTCCTAGGCAATAGAACGCGAGGAGAAGGCTTAGAACGTAGTTAAGAATAACCAAGGGCATGCTGAGCCCATCTAATCCGAGGTCTAGTTTAGAGTTGAGCATTGGCAGCCAGTTCCAGCTCCAATAAATCTCTCCCATTTGTTCGGCGTTGAAGTTCGACCAGCACTGCCAGACAGCAACACCCCAGAATAGATGGAACAAAAGGTTTGCCCATTGAGCGAGCTTAGTTTGTTTTCCAAACAAAAAGAGCAAAAGCCCTGCCACAAAAGGAATTAAGAAAAGCCCAAGCAAATTCATCTATATCACCCAATTCACAAACACGAGGGCTGTCGCAACAGCCGCCGCCAAATACCACGCATACGTCTGAACATTTCCGGTGTGGGCAAAGCTTAACACCTGTCCTCCGATTCGCATTCCATCTCTTACAATGTGCAAGAAACCATTGATAACAACAACGTCCAAGAACCTCCAGGACGCACTAGCAACTGCAGATAGAGGTTTCATAATGATCAGCTGATAGCCTTCATCAACATAAAATTTGTTTTGCGAAAGTTCTGCAGCAAAGCCTTTTGCGGACTCCTTGCTCGTCACCGTTAAGAACTTTTTATACGAGTAGTAAGCCACCCCAAGAGAAGCAACACTTGTTATCAATACCAAAACCCACTCAGTCGCATGAGACAAATGATGTCCCGAATGTCCTGCAATCTCTCCGCTGACTCCATACCAGCTCGACTCAATTGCCGTTTGAAGCGCGTGAATATCGAAAATAATCGGTGGCGTTTCCATGAAGCCAACGATCAACGACCCCGCTGCTAGCAGCATTAGAGGAATTGTCATCCATAGAGAACTTTCGTGGGCATGCTTCGCATGCTCCGTTCGTGCCTCGCCCCAGAAAGTCATCGTGTAAGCACGAAGCATGTAGAAAGCTGTAAGAACCGCCGCAAGCAGCAAAAGCCCCCAAGCTAGTGGTCCATGCTCATAAGCCTTTGCAAGAATCATATCCTTAGAAAAGAACCCAGCCGTCAAAGGAAAACCAATGATCGCCAAAGTTCCAATCAAGAACGTGGCATGGGTTTGAGGCATTTTTTTACGAAGCCCGCCCATGTTGAACATATCCTGGTCATGGTGCATTCCGTGAATCACGCTACCAGCACCCAAGAAAAGTAGTGCCTTAAAGAAAGCGTGAGTGACAACATGGAAGAAAGCCGCGACAGGAGCGCCAACTCCAAGAGCCACGAACATAAAGCCAAGCTGAGAAACCGTGGAATACGCTAGAACCTTTTTGATGTCTCTTTGAGTCAGGGCAATCAAAGCAGCAAGCCATGCTGTTGCCATTCCAACCCACAAAATCCATTCTAGGATAGAAGGCTGAGAGGCAAACAGCGGCCAAAGCCTCACACTAACGAAAATTCCAGACGTCACCATCGTAGCCGCGTGAATAAGTGCAGAAACAGGGGTTGGTCCGGCCATGGCATCGGGAAGCCAAACATACAAAGGAATCTGTGCACTTTTTCCCGTTGAGGCCCAGAACAAACAAGCCAGAATAGCGAGAATGATTCCACCCTCAATTGGGGCAGCGCCGGTCGCGAAAATAGTGATCAATTCTTGTATCTGAAAAGTTCCAGCATGTGCCGCAAGAAGAAATAGCGCCACAAAAAACCCAAGGTCACCAATCCGGTTGGTGACAAAGGCCTTCATTCCGGCCGCGGTATTTTCATTGCTCTCATACCAGTACCCAATCAGAAGATAAGAGCACAGGCCTACTCCTTCCCACCCAAGGAAGATCCCAACCAAGTTTGAAGAAAGAACAAGAACAAGCATCGCAGCTAAAAAGAGGTTCAAGTAAGAGAAGAATCTAAAGGGGCTCTTTTCTTCGCTCATATATCCAGTCGCGAAGATATGAATCAAGGTTCCAATACCCGTCACAACAAGTAGCATGATTCCCGTGAGCGGCGTGTATTCTAAATGGAAAGGAACATGGATTCTTCCAACTGAAAACCATGTGAACCAGGGATCGATCACTTGTGCAAAGTCTTCTGCAAACAACCCATAAGTATTGACCAGGCTCAAGCAGATGAAAAATGCTGCCGCAGAGAACCCAGTGGCCACTAATCCAGAGAGTCTTACGTTTTTTGAACGAATGACTAAACCATTCAATATGGCCCCAATAAGCGGGAGCAAGATGATCCATCTCAACAGGCTCGTGTTTTGAATTGCAAAAACTTCATCCATGATTCAACAACCTTTTAATCTTCCTAACCCTTGAGCATTCGATAATCATCGAGCTCAACGGATCCATTCTGTCTAAACAGAGCAACAAACAACGCTAAGGCTAGCGCGGCCTCAGCAGCCGCTACCAATATGATTAACATCACCAGTGCCGACCCATCAGCGCTAGCATGTTGTCTGCTAAAGCTTACGAGACACAAATTCACTCCATTCAGCATCAATTCGAGACACATCAACGCAATGATTCCACTTCTACGTGTAAGGAAGCCAAGAACGCCAAGACTAAAAATTGCGATACCGATTCCGGTCAATAGTTGCAGCTGGTCCATTAAGAGCCCTTCCCTTCAGAATCAGTGAGCTTATTTTTCTGCCCAATAACCACGACACCCATCACAGCAGCAAGCAAAAGCAGTGCCGTTACCTGGAAAGGAAGCATGTATTTTGAAAGTAGTGTGAGAGAAATGGCCTTTGCAGACTGCGCATCTTCTACGAGATTATTCGCAGCAATCACCCCAGAATCCAGCATACCATTAGTGCCAAGAGCAGGAAGAGTGCTAATCACTAACCCCGTAGCAAACAAAGCGCTAATACCACCCGCAAAAAGATAGACTGGCTTTCGGCCAGGAATTCTCACGTTGTGAGGTTTAAGATCTAGAAGCATCACGATGAAAATTAGCAATACGCATATGGCTCCCGCATAAATCAAAATTTGAACAGTTCCAACAAAGTGCGCTCCAACCGTAAAGTATAGAAGCCCCGTCAGAAACAGTGTTCCCATCAAACTCATCGCACTCATCACGGGGTTTTTCCCAAGTACGGTAAGGATGGCTGTCGACAAGATCAACGTTCCCAAAATATATTGAAGAATTGTAGGCTCAATCACGCGGCACCTCCGGCGGCAAAGTAGCTATAAAGCATGGTTCCAATGACGTTCATCACACTAATCGGGAGCAGAACCTTCCAGCCAAGGGACATCAACTGGTCGTAACGAAATCGTGGAAGAGACCAACGAACCCAGATGAAGACCCACATAAAGAATCCGATTTTGGCAGCGAGTGCGGCAAACTGACAAGCAACCGTCATAATAGAAGCTGCTGTCTGCTCGATATTCATATCAAGGAAGAACTTAAGAAGCTCTGCTTCTGTGATGAAAGGAATGTTGAATCCTCCCAAAAACAAAGTCGACAGGAAGGCCGACGCCGCAAGCATCGCCACATATTCACCCATCATAAACAAGGCGAATGTTAAGCCCGAATACTCAGTATGGTATCCAGCAACAAGCTCCGACTCGCCCTCGGGAAGATCGAAGGGCAAGCGATTTGTTTCCGCAAAAGAACAAATCCACAATAAAACAAAAACCACTGGTTGCTTGAAGACACCCCATGCAGGCAATGCTCCACTTGTTGATTGCTGAAGGTATACGATTTCTCTCAAATCTAACGTTCCATAAGTAATCACTAGAGACACGATCGCCATCCCGATGACAATCTCATAACTAATCATCTGAGAGCTACTTCTAAGTCCGCCCATCAATGAGAATTTATTATTCGAAGCCCAGCCCGCGGTTAGAACGGAGTAAACGTGCAAACTAGAAATCGCCAAAAAGAACAACAAACCAACGCTTAGGTTAACTCCTTGAAAGGGATACGCGTTAGGACCAAAAAGAACATCGCCCCCCAGAGGAATTACCGCCAAAGCCACGAATGGTGGAATGACCGCTAGTGCTGGTGCCAGCAAAAACAAAAACAAGTGAGCTCGCTTCGGTAAGTTAGCTTCTTTGAAGATCAGCTTTATCGCGTCAGCCACTGTTTGAAACAAGCCGAACGGTCCTACTCGGTTCGGGCCAGAGCGTCTTTGGATCCAAGCGGCTCCACGTCTTTCTGCCAAAACCAATACCGGAACAGCTCCGAGGATAATGGCAGCCAAAATCAAGACCGAAACAACGGGGAAATAAATGAGCGATTGAGCGCCGAGCCAATCCCCAAAATTACTAGCAGTTCTGTATAAGCTTTCCATTTATTGCCTCTTCACTCGCAAATTCACTCTAGATCTCACTTTGTCATCTGACGTGCGCGAACACTCTCCATTAGAGCTGCCATCTGACCAGAAACTTTTGGCACCTGCGCCTCTACCTGATCATCAGGTTTAGCAATCGCCTCAAACTCGGGGCGGAATTTCTTAAGCATAGATTCAACAGGCATCGCACAAGCATCAGCTAGCACGCAGATCGTTCGGCCCTTCATGTTGTCACAAGCATCAAGAAGTTTGTCGATATCGCTAACGGCTCCTTGGCCTTTGCATAGTCGCTTAAGCATGCTCGCAAGCCAGTTTGTTCCTTCACGACAAGGGACACATTGTCCGCAGGATTCATGCGCATAAAAACGTGCCGTTCTCATCGCCATCTCGGGAATCGACCGTCTGTCGTCCATCACAATGACAGCGCCACTACCCATCATCGTTCCCGCCTTCGCCAAGCTGTCGAAGTCTAGTGGCACGTCGAATTCGTCCGCACGAAGCAATGGCGCGGAAGATCCACCCGGGTAACAAGCCTTAAAGCTTCTTCCCGGCAAAGGTCCGCCACAGATATCATTAAGCAACGTAGAAAGTTTCATCCCAACTGGGATTTCATAAAAGCCTGGCTTTTGAACGTCGCCAGACACACAAAGCAATTTCGTTCCTGAAGTTCGCTCCGTACCCGCACCAAGCTCAATAAACCATTTCGGCCCATTGTTGATGATTCCGGGAACGTGAGAGAGAGTCTCAACGTTGTTAACAACGGTCGGTCCGCCAAAGACTCCGCTGATAGCGGGGAACGGTGGCTTCAAACGTGGTTGTCCACGGTCGCCCTCTAGCGATTCGATCAAGCCCGTTTCTTCTCCACAGATATACGCCCCAGCACCTGGATGAACCGTAATATCAAGATCGCGTCCTGATCCAAAAATGTCTTTTCCGAGATAACCGGCCTTGTAAGCTTCCTCGACCGCTTGCTCGAGACGAAGCTTCGCAAGACGCAACTCTCCACGGATGTAAATATAGGCAGACTTGGCATTAACGGCTGCAGCCGCAATGATCATTCCCTCAATTAATCTGTGAGGGAGGTGTTCCATAATTTGGCGATCCTTAAAAGTTCCTGGCTCCCCTTCATCGGCGTTAACCACGAGATAAACAGGCTTTGTTGGATTCTTTGGAATGAAGCTCCACTTCACCCCCGCTGGGAAGCCTGCGCCTCCAAGACCGCGAAGGCCCGACTCTTTCACGGTCGCAATGATTTCATCGTTAGACATCTTCACAGCTTTTTTAGCCGCGACGTATCCGCCGAGTTTTTCTTCAAAAACTTTTAGAGTCCAAGATTCATTTTCCTCGAATCCCGCGAGAACAACTCGATTCTCAAGCGGATGAGTCTGTGTCATCTTTTGGGTCATGCATCACCTCCTGCGGCGATTCGATCCTCATAAGAAGGCATCGCGAGCTTGCCCTCTTTTAAGTTGTCTACAATTTTTAAGGTTTGCTCAACCGTTAGAGACTCGTGATAATCCCAAACATTCACCTGCATGCAGGGAGCCGTCGAGCAGGATGCCAGACATTCTGCTCTTTCGATCGTAAACATTTCATCTTCTGTTGTCTGACCGGCTTTGATTCCAAGCTTGTCCTCTAGCGCTTTGACAATGTCGTCTGCGCCGGCGAGATAACAACTCAAGTTGTGGCAAACCTGCAAAACAAACTTGCCCTTCTTGTTGAGCTTGAACATAGTGTAGAAAGAAGCGACTTCTCTTACTCTTGCAGGAGAAATGCTCAATCTCTCAGCGACATAATCAACGGCATCAGGAGTTAAATATCCCGCCTCATCTTGAACATCGTGAAGCAAAGGAAGAAGTACAGCATCTGATTGCGGGTAGCGAGTGAGAAGCCACTGGAATTTAGTTTCTAGTTTTTCTGAAAAAGCGTACGCCATTTCCTTAGCCTTCCTTATCTATTGTTTTGGGAGAAGAATTTGGAGAACTCGTTGAAGAACTCGTTGGAGCAATGATCGTGTTCCCGAAGGGGTCAAAAACCTGGTCTGAAGCCGATGATCCTTCGAATTGTTGACGATGGTCCACAACAAAGTCTTTTCTTAGAGGGTTTCCCTTAAAGGCTTCGGGCAGCAGGATTCTTCGAAGGTCCGGATGGCCATTGAAGTGAATTCCATACATGTCGTAAACTTCACGCTCAAGCCAATTAGCGCCCTTCCAAATCGAAACAACCGTATCAACAGCTGGGGTCTCGTCGCTTTCACATTGCGCGATCAAACAGCATCGCTCTTTTCTCTGCATCGAGATCAACTCGTATACCATTTTGAATCTGGGCGAGTTCGGGGCATCGTCGTACGCGGTCAAATCCGACAGATGATCAAAGCTGCCGCCATCAGCACTTTTTAGCGATCCAAGAACCTCTTGGACATCTTTCGCATTAATCGTTATTTCAAGCTCACCCGGCGCAGACTCTCTTGTGGAGACAATTTGCTTTCCGTGGTGCGATTCAAATTTTTCAAACCAAACTGGCTTATTCATCCTTAACTCCTGTAAACAGACTCCTGAAAATACTTTTCCTAGAAATTAGCTTTCCCACTCAATGGCTTTCACCTTGAGCTCGTACCAAAGTCCAAGAACAAAAAAGAACATAAAAAAGCCCATCACAAACAGAATGGCTGGGCCCACTTCCACCAAGGTATCCCAGGCTAGCGCCGCAGGAATCAAAAAGGCTGCTTCCAAATCGAAGAGCAAAAATAGAATAGCAACGAGATAGTACTTAATGCTGATTCGATCGCGAGCTGTACCGGTAATAGGCATTCCACACTCGTAAGGCTCAAGCTTGGCGGCAAGATTTTTCCTAGGCCCCAAAAACACAGCAAGGAATAGGCCGCCACCAGCAATAACTGAAGCGATGATAAACATCGTTAATATAGGAATCAGAGGATCAGAATTCATCATTTTCAAGCCTTTATGGCTCGCAACACCTTAGCCTATAAAAAGCGCTACCATATCGCGAACCGCGTTCATTAATGGCTCCCAGTACAAGCCCAAAACAATATTTGGAACTGCTAACAACACTATAAACACCTTTGAAGATTTCGACTCAAAAGGTGTGGAACCCGAAGGGAAGGGAAGTTGTGGCTCTTCAAGAATCATCGCTTTTGCAATCTTCATGTAGTACCAAAGTGAGATGACCGAGTTAACCGCTGCAATGAGCGCTAGAGCATAAAGCTCACGTCCAAGGATCGCCTGGAACAAGTAGTACTTTCCAATGAAGCCCGCCATCGGAGGAAGCCCAACGAGCGAGAATAGGAAGATAGCCATACATATGGCATACAAAGGTCGTCTTTGAATCAATCCTCTGAAATGCTCAAGGTCATCGCCGCCCAAAGTATCATTCACTTTAGCCGCAACCCAGAATGCACCAACGTTCATTAAGCAATAGACCACGACGTAGTACATAATGGCTGCGATGCCGGCCCCATTTGCCGCCGTCAACCCCATCAACATGTATCCCGCGTGTGCGATACTTGAATAAGCCAAAATTCTTTTTACAGAAGTTTGCCCAAGAGCCGCGAGATTTCCCATGAACATCGTGAAGATCGAAGAGATCATCAAAAGGTGTGGCCAGTTGAAGGCTCCATTTGGATGGAATGCTAGAGCTGTGGGATTGTCGATGCTAGCAATCGCCAAGTCAGTTCCCGCCAAAGATTGCGAGAAACCAACCACGAAGAAACGAATCAATAGAGCGAGTCCGGCAGCTTTTGGAGCAACCGATAGAAACGCTGACACGGGAGTTGGAGATCCCTCGTACACGTCAGGCGTCCACATGTGCATAGGAGCTGCAGAAACCTTATAAGCAAGTCCTGCGAAAGTTAGCAGCACACCAACCCACATCATCACCGGCAAGCCCGTTGCTTCGGTGGTGGCGAAGAACTCTCTCATCCCAGTGAGGGTGAACTGTCCAGTGACTCCAAACAGCAAACTCATACCAAAGATCATGATGGCAGAAGCCATAGATCCGTAGACAACATACTTAAGAGAGGCCTCAACACTTTTGCCTTTTTCACGGTGAAAGCCCGCTAGGCAGTAGCTTAGGATCGAAACTGTTTCGACAGCGAGGTATATCATCAAGAAATGGTTGGCAGAGCCCATGAAGACAAGCCCTGTCGCCATCGCAAGAAGCAGCGAATAAAACTCTGATCGCCTGCTAGCCAAAACCTCTTTCGAGCTCCAACTAAAGACAAAGATCAGCGCTGTCGCCGCAACCGAGAACAAACCAAAGAAACTAGCGATAGGGTCATGAGAGAGCATCCCAGAAAATAGGTCTTGGCCCTCATGGTCCATTAGTCCCAGGAAGAGACCAAAGGCCACAATCAAGCTAAGGAACGATGTCCAAAATTGAAATCCCTTGTTCTTGACCCACAAGCCAGCCGTTAAAACGAACAAACTTCCAAAGGTAAGGATTAAAACAGGGCTAACACCTAAAAGTGATCTCATCTTATTGATAAACCTCTAACATTTTCCCGATAGTCTCACGGATGAAATCAAGCATGGGCTGTGGATACAAACCGATGAAGAGACATAGAGCCCCAAGCGGAACGATAACGATCCACTCACGAAGCGTCGGCTCTTCAAGTTTTTCACAAGGAACCAGTGTTCCAGTGCTGTCTTTTTCTAATGTTGTATCTGGACCAAGGAATACTCGTTGCGCCATCCACAAGAGATAAGCTGCTCCAAGAACAACACCCAAAGTAGCAATCACAGTTTCAGTTTTGTAAACCTGGAAAGCTCCGATGAAAACAAGCGCCTCAGAGATGAAACCGTTAAGACCTGGAAGACCAAGAGAAGCGAAAATCGCCACAGTCCAAGCCGCAGTAATCAGAGGCGCCTTTTGAGCAATTCCGCCGAAACCAAGTCTACCATCAGGAGTCACAATGTATCTATGGTGTAGGCGGTCATAAAGAACACCTACGAGCATGAACATCATCGCAGCAGAAAGTCCGTGGTTGAACATCTGAAGAACCGCACCGGCCATCGCGTCTGGCGTAAGAACGGCCATCCCCAAAATACAGTATCCCATGTGAGAGACTGATGAGTAGGCAACAAGCTTCTTCAAATCTTTTTGAGCCATCGCACAGAAAGCGCCGTAGAGAATGTTCACAATACCGAGAATGACGAGGACATATGAGAATGCCTTGGTCGCCTCTGGAAGCATCATGAAGTTCACTCTGATCAAGCCATAAGTACCCATCTTCAAAAGTACACCTGCAAGAATTACTGAAACTGCCGTCGGCGCCTGAACGTGAGCCCAAGGGAGCCACGTATGGAACGGGAAAACGGGAACCTTAACTGCGAAACCAACAAACAATAACCACCAAACCGTTTTATCAAACGGTAGTTCGTGGCCAAAAATATTGATCGTGTATTGAGTCCAGTCCATACCCATCAACGAAACCATGTTGAAAGTGGGAACTCCCATTCCATCAGGTCCGCGGCTATACATATAGAGGGCGATGATACCGACAAGCATCAAAACGGATCCAAGCAAGGTATAAAGGAAGAACTTGATGGCGGCGTATTCTTTCTTCTCGCCACCCCAAATACCTACAAGGAAGTACATCGGTAGAAGCATAACTTCCCAGAACACGTAGAAGAGGAAGAAGTCCAAGGAGCAGAAAACTCCCATCATCCCCACATGAAGAAGGAGATACATCATGAAGTATCCCTTCACCATTTTCTTCACGTTCCAACTTGCAAAGATGGCTAGGAAGCTAATTAAAGCCGTTAGAATCACCAAAAGAACGCTAATTCCGTCGATTCCGAGATGATAGTTCACGTTCAGCGACTGGATCCAACTCGCCTTCTCCTCAAACTGCATTCCTGGATTCAACCGGTCAAAGGCGCTCATCACCTGAACGGTCAAAAGCAGCGGCACTGTAACAGACGCCAAGGCGATCCATTTGATCATGCTCTCTTTCGCTTTAGGCGTCAGTGCAATAGCAAGCACGCCGAACAATGGAAAAAACGTCATCCAACTAAGTAAGTGAGTCATAGATTAAAGAACCCCTCTGAAAATAAATAACAGCATCAACGCCACCACAGCGACCATAAGGTATCGCTGAATTTTACCATTTTGAAGTGCACGAAGGCTGTTGCCAATGGCAGCAGGCACTCGGCCCCCGAGCCCATCAACCATGCCTTGGTCAACGACAACATCGTCAACAAGATCCACGGCGAAGTAGCTCGCTTTAGATACATCTTTCCATCCATCAACAAGCACGCGGTCAATGACTACGTTGTCAAAGTCTGCGTTCTTGCTGGAGAAGGGAAGGAATACTTTCTTAATCAATCCATTAATATAGAAGTGGTCGAAGAAATAAAGATTGTCGATCCACTTATGAACAAACTTCGGCCATTTAGCCGAGAGATTCTCCGCACTGATTTTGCGAGATCCATAAACGAGATAACTGAAGAAGATACCGCCACCCGCGAGAAGGATCGATAGCGCCATTGCAGGGTAGTGAGCATGGTGTGCGCCCTCCTCCATTGCGGCCCTTGAAGCTTCCATTCCATTGACGAAGGGTGCTGGATGAAGGTGCTTGATCCAGTCATTAGCTCCACCGAAGATCTTGTCGAAACCAAATCCTGTGATGGAGCCGGTATAAACAACACAAAGTGAAAGACCTGCAAGAACCGCTAGAGGTAGCCACATATTCCAAGGCACTTCGTGAGCATGGTCATAGTGGTGTTTATCGTGTGGCTCATTCCAGAAAGTCATAAAGATCAGGCGGAACATATAGAAAGCCGTAAGGCCGGCCGTAGCAAAAGCAAAGAAGGCCAAAAGCATATGTTGCGGGTTGTGAGAAACGAAGGCGTAAACGTAAGCAAGGATCTGGTCTTTCGATGCGAACCCACTAAATCCAGGAACTCCTGAGATCGCCATGGTTGTGATGAGCATACAGGCGAAAGTGATCGGCAATTTCTTTTTCAAGCCGCCCATTTTTCTCATGTCTTGCTCATGGTGCATGGCATAGATGACTGCACCTGAGGCCATGAACAAACACGCCTTGAAAACGGCGTGAGTGATGAGGTGGAAGAAGCTTGTTGTATAGGAGCCAACACCAAGAACCAAAACCATGTATCCAAGCTGAGAAAGCGTGGAGTAGGCCAAAACTTTTTTGATGTCGTTTTGCTTGATAGCGATGATCGCCGCGAAGAATGCGGTAAAGCCACCAACGTAAGCCACGATGGTAAGCACATGACCATATTCGAGAATCGGGAAGATTCGAATGATTAAATAAATGCCTGCTGAAACCATTGTCGCCGCGTGGATCAAAGCAGAAACAGGCGTTGGCCCTTCCATCGCATCAGGAAGCCAGATTTGAAGAGGGAACTGTGCAGATTTTCCAACAGTTCCAATGAAGATTCCAAGACCAATAATAAAGGCCGCTGAAGTCCCAAACAGAGTTGCGTCGAGCGCACCGTTGTTCATGGCAGCGTAAATATCGGCAAATGCGAAGGATCCAACGTAGTTCCAGACGGCTAAAATGCCGATAAACAGCCCAAAATCCCCTATTTTTGTGGTCATAAAGGCCTTCAAAGAGGCGTTTGCGGCTGAGTTTTTGTGGCGATAAAAGCCAATTAAGAGATAAGAGCAAAGTCCCATAATCTCCCAACACATGAATAAGGAGAAGAGGTTGTTCGAGATCACGAGGCCCAGCATGGCCGAAGTGAAGAGTGAAAGATAAGAGAAGAAGCTTGTATAGCGGTATCCGTCCTCAGGGTTTCCGTCATGATCTCTCATGTATCCCGTCGAAAACAAGTGAATCAATGTCGCGCAAAGTGTGACCATCAAAAGCATCGTTGCCGACAAGTTATCGAGGCGAACGCCTAGCTCGAGTTTCCACGGAACATTAAGCGTAGAAAGATCCATCCAAGTCCACGATCTCTCCACAACCCAATTTGGATCGTAAGCAGAGAACATGTTCGCAAATATAATGACAGCACAAATGAACGAACCGAATATGGCACCAGTGCTAAGCCAGTCGCCTTGCCTTGGAAGCTTATTTCCAACGAGGTTCAATATGAAATATGACGACACGGGTAGTGCGACAATTAGTAGAGCTAAGCTGATAAGATCCATCGTTTCCCCTCGTCCTATCCTTTAAGTTGAGTCGACTTATCGGGGTCGATACTCTGGTTGGTTCCAAACGTTCTAAGCACAATGGCCAGCGCCACAGCCGCTTCAATTGCAGCTAATATAATGACAAACAAACTAAAAATGTGACCATGAAGCCAAGTCTCATTAGCCACTACGCCCCTTCTCAAAACCTGAAACGTAACGAAGTTTAGTGCCGCCGCATTTAGCATAAGCTCTACACCCATAAAGATTCCAATCGCGTTCTTGCGCGCCAGGGCTGCCACGATTCCAAAAGAAAATAGGATCAAACTAAAAAGCACATAGGCTTCGGGGTTTGTAGCAATACCGCTCAAAAGGCTCATGAATCCGCCCCTTCATCTTCATTTTTAATTGCGGGTCTTCAGATAACCACGGCACCGATTAACCCGACAAGAAGCACCACCACAACGTACTGAAAGGGAACCGCATAAGGCCCGACAAGCGCCCAACCCATGGCCCTAGCCGTCGGCTCAAAGTCTGGTGTTGTGCTTCCGGACCAATCCATTTTTCTAGACAAAGAAGCTAAGCCCAAAAAGATGATCAAAGAAGCGCTCGCGGGCAAGATGTACTTACGAGCACTTTCTGCAAACCTCTTCTTATAAATGTCTTGCGACATCATGACTGCGAATAGAATGACGATCAAAATACCGCCCACATAAATGATGAGTTGTGCTGCCGCCAAGAAGTCAGCGCCAAGGGCCCCATAGAGTCCCGCGACCGACACCAACGTCATAATCAAAGATATTGCTGCATACATAATGTTGGGATGAAAGGCCGTAAAAAAGGCGCCTCCTATCCCAAGCAAGAAACAAAACGCCACAAAGAGATCAACCAAAGCCATTACAGAACTCCCATCACTTTCCCGATCAATTGAATCATACTTTGCCCCTCGAACACCCAAGTCCAAACGGCTGCACCGATGAGGTTAAAGAAGGCAATTGGGATCAAATACTTCCAGCAAAGGTTCATAAGCTGATCGACCCTCAAACGAGGCAAGGTCCAGCGGATCCACATAACAATGAAAATCAAAACAGAGACCTTAGCCAAGAAGACGCCAATCATGGCAACCGTTTGAATCAAAGGATTTAGATTCGCATCTCCAATGGTCAGCCCCAAATCAAGGCTTCTAAGATCATAGAAAGGAACGTGCCAGCCGCCCAAGAAAATCGCAGTCGCAATACACGCAAACAAAATAACGTCCGCAAACTCAGCCAAGGCATAAAGACCAAAGCGCATTCCAGAAAACTCTGTGTTGAAACCAGAAACCAATTCCGACTCGGCCTCAGGAAGGTCGAAAGGAACTCGGTTACATTCAGCCAAAGCCGCAATGAAATAAATGAAGAAGTTGATGAACATAAAAGGGTTGTGGACGATGTTCCAAAAATGTCCGCCCTGTCCAGCCGCCGCCGAAGGCCAAGCTTGCTGAGAAACCAACTCGTGCATACTCATGGTTCCAGAAATCGTAATCACGCTCAGCACAGCTAAACCGAGAGGAATTTCATAAGAAACAATCTGAGCAGCTCCGCGCATTCCGCCGAGAAGCGACCACTTGTTTTCTGATGACCACGCCCCAAGCAAAACGCCTAGGGACACAAACGACCCCAATGCCATCGCATAAAAAATACCAATATTAAGGTCAGCACCAATCACATAAGCCGAAAAAGGAATCGCCGCGAAGGCGCCAAGAGATCCGGCCATAACCAATGACGGCGCAAAGTTATAAATGAATTTGTCGGCGTTTTTGGAAATCGTATCTTCCTTCAGGAACATCTTGATGCCGTCTGCAAAGAACTGAAGTAAGCCTATGGGGCCAACTCGGTTAGGGCCGATACGCTCCTGGAAATCGGCCGCAATTTTTCTTTCGATATAGGTGGCAAATCCACCAACTGGCATCGCAAAAAGTAGGATGACGATAACCGCACCTAAAATCGAAAACACAAACATCGGCACGCCAACGCCGATAAACTGATTCACTCCACTTAAAAGTTCAGCAAGACTCACGCGATATTCTCCCCAGACTTAGCTTCGACTTTGGCGATAGGTCCACCGCCAAGCATAGCGTCTTTGCGATCAACCGCGTCTTTTACCCAGTCGATATCTCCGGTTTTCCACTCATAGATCAATCCAACAAAAAGTACTCCGAGGAATGCGAAGGCCAAAGAGAAAACCTGCAAAGCCGTGCTACCGCCGATTTCAATCGCTTCACGAAAAAGCATTAAAATTGGGAACAAAAGCGCTACCTCAACATCAAAAACTAGAAAGACAATGGCAACCAGGTAGAAGCGGTTGTTGAACATGAGGTACGCAGAGCCAACAGGCATCTCACCACATTCATACGTTGTGAGTTTTCCCTCGTGCGGAAAACTAGGCCGGAAAAAACTCCCGAGCACTAATATGATTGGCGGTAAAAGTGCTGCGAGTAGCACAAAAGCAAAAGCATTCCCCAGTTCTTGAAGCATCTCTGAATTTCTACCATAGCTTTATTGACACTCAACTTCTCATTGAAGGAAATTATTGAATCCTAACAAGCACCTATGGCAATCACAGACCTTAACGTTCATGCGCGTCATTTTGGCTGAATTGTAAAGACGGGTCCCTTCTCCTAAAAATCGCTGATAGAATTATAAGCTCGAATGAGTACGCCCAAAAAACGGATTCTCGTCTCACGACTTCCGAACATGAGCGCGCTCGCCTGGGAAGCAAATGCGCTCCGCGGCAAGTCTCGGAATTTATTTATTCTACTCCCCGATGATGATGCCGCGGAGAAGCTCAGAGAAGATCTTTTGAGCTGGCATCCAGAACTTAAAATTTACCTATTTTTGCCGCTAGAAACTGACCTCCTGAGGCACCGGGGCCCAACCAACAGCACCCGAGCCGAGAGATTGAAGTACCTAAGTGCCCTGGCTCAAGGAGCCGACTCTTCTGGCGCAGTCTTTATTTCAAGCGCAGGATCTTTCGCGGCCAAAACGCCGTCGCTTCAGTTCTTTAAAGATCACAGCCTGACCCTTGAGTTAGGAAGCAGCTTTAACCGCGAGACTGCTTGCCATTTTTTTGCAAAGGCTGGCTACCTGCCAAGAGAACTCGTTGAAGCCCCCGGAAGCTACGCCATTCGCGGATCAATACTAGATGTCTATCCACCTACAGAAGACTATCCAGTAAGAATTGAGTTCTTTGACGATGAGATTCAAAGCATCCGAAGTTTCCATCCGGAGACTCAAAGAAAAATTAAAGACCTTTCAAAACTCTGGGTAGGTCTTGCGAGAGAGTTTCACACCGATGAAGACCTTCCCGCACAACTTCGAATCGTAAAAAAAATGATCAAGCAGCAGTCCCGCAGATCTGACGATCGCAGCTCCCTTTCGCAGCGCTTTGATCAAGGCAGCCTTTTTCCCGAGGTTGATTATTGGGCCCCCCTGCTTCGACAAGAAGAGCCTGACACTTTTTCATGCCTCCTGGAAGAACTCCCTAATTTTGATATCTGCGTCGAAGCACAAAGCATTGAAGCCGCCGCAATCTCCCAAAGTAAAGAAAGTGAGCGGCAGCTATACCTGCATTTAGAAGAAGGAGAATGGGTTCCAAATCCAGCCGCATTTTTAAACGACACAAAAGAGTTATCCGCCCTCATTCGCAGGAAGCTAGCGACAGCAAAGTATTGGTTCAGCCACAAAAAGTCGACTGGCTTAACTTTTGAGCCGGAATTCAACGAAGATTGCCAGATCGAGAGCTTAGACCCCATCGAAGCGGCCTTGATTCAGGCGAGGCAAGACAAAGCCTCTCCCATTGATATCGTCAGCCAGCAACTAAACATCCTGAATGATCGACTGCTTCAATGCGTGTTTTTAGCTCGAACAACGTCACAACTTGAGCGATTGAGCTTTCTGCTTGAACAACGGGGCCTACAACTTCAAAGGCTCTCGAATTTTGCTGAATTAGACTTACAAAAACCTCGATCGACCCCCGTCATATTGATTTCAGATCAGAACCACGGCTTCATTGACCCCAAGCGGTCCGTCGCCTTCATCCCCACTGACATGATCTTTGAGACGAGTTCACAAAGGCTTCGAAAGGCAAGAAAAACACCTCAGCGCAGGTCAATTTTTAGCGCCGACCTTAGCTTTATCGACCTCAAGCCAAATGATCTCGTCGTCCACACAGAGCATGGAATCGGCCGATATTTGGGCCTACGGGTTATCGACTTTTCCGGAATTCCCACTGAACTCATTGAAATCGAATACCGCGATAACAACAAGCTTCTCGTTCCCGTAACGCGCCTAAGCCTTGTCCAAAAACATTCCATGCCGCAAGAGGGGCAGGCGCTCGACAAACTTGGCGGCCAAACCTGGACTCAGAAAAAATCTAAAGCAAAAAAAGAGCTGCGTTCAATTGCTGGAGAGTTGCTCCATCTTTATTCCAAGAGAGAGCTTGCCGCCGGACCCGAGATCAATCCTAGCGAAGAAACGATCGCCGAATTTGCGGCAAGCTTTCCCTTTACAGAAACAGCGGACCAAGACAAAGCCATTCA
>CAZXHL010000033.1:0-23610 GCA_964640545.1 uncultured Bacteriovorax sp.
AATTATAAAAAGACAACTTGTAAGCTACAAAGTGCCAATAAACTCGCTAAAAATCTAAAAGCCGAAATCAAAGATCAAGGCCTCAAAAAGAAATACAAAGTCATTGAATGTTCCTGCTTGGGGATGTGTAAACTCGGTGTGGCGGCGCTCTGCTATCCTGAAAATCGTTTGATCACAAAACTCGGGCCGAGAGATGCGAAGTATCTTCTCAACAGACTTTCGCAGGAAGATTCCAAAGATTCCGAGCTCGATATCCGGCCCAAGAAAAAGCAACAGAAACGCCAATTGAAAATTGTGCGAAAAGCTTTGGGCTGATCTGCTTATAGTCACTTTTTGAGTTAGATTGATAGGGTATGAAAGCTACTTTAAAATTCTTGGGCGCGGCAGGCACAGTCACTGGCAGTCGCACACTACTTGATTACCACCGCAGTCCTTATTTAATCGATTGTGGTTTGTTCCAGGGACCGAAAGAACTCAGGCAAAAAAATTGGGATCCATTCCCGGTAGACCCTCATTCCATCAAAGGAGTTTTGTTAACTCACTCCCACCTAGATCATGTGGGATATTTGCCTCGATTTGTGCGCTCGGGTTATTCGGGCCCTATTCATTGCTCTAAAGGCTCGGCTGATTTGCTCAAGTTTATGCTGCTGGATTCTGCAAAAATTCAAGAAGAAGACGCCAAGTATGCCAACAACACAGGCTATTCTCATCACCAACCTGCTTCTCCGCTCTATACGAAAGTCGATGCTGAAAATACTCTGAATCTCATTAAGACTTGGGAAGAAGACGAATGGCTTCAATTGGAAAATGGGCTCAGTATGAAACCTTATCGTGCAGGCCACATCATCGGTGCGAGGTCTTTGCTTTTTTCTTTTCAAACTTCGAACGGCCCCGAGAGAATTTGTTTTTCGGGAGACTTGGGGCATTCAAGAATGAAAACTTTGCGTGGTCCTTCGGGGCCAAGTGAGGCAGAACACCTCGTTCTAGAATCCACCTACGGTGATCGTCTGCATCCCAAGGTTGACCCGATGCAATTGTTTGCAGATTGTATCAACAAGACGGCTAAGCGTGGAGGGGTGGTGATCATTCCGGCCTTTGCCGTCGGTAGGGCTCAAGAAATGCTTTACATGATTCGCCTTCTAGAGGATCAGGGGTTGATTGATGAAATCCCCGTGATTCTTGATAGCCCGATGTCCTCAAAAGCAACGGTTACTTATTTAGATCATCCCGAGGACCACACACGAGGTGAGGACTTCAGCTCTAAAGATGAAAAGAATTTTTTGCCATATCATTTCGAGGCGACGGAAACTCCAGATGATTCTATGCTGGCTTGTTTGAGGCCGGGTCCTATGATTGTGATCTCTGCGGCTGGAATGCTCAGTGGCGGTAGAATCTTGCACCATTTAAAGCAACGCTTGCCGGACAAAAAGAACACCGTTTTGTTTGTTGGGTATCAGGCTGAAGGAAGTAAAGGGCGGTTTTTGCAGGATGTAGGAGCGAAAACAGGCTCTCTAAGAATTCACCACGAAGAAGTAGAGGTCAATGCAGAGATTGAAACTTTGCCTGCGCTCTCTGCGCATGGTGATGCTGAAGATATGCTGGGGTGGCTGGCAGATTTTCGACAGGAGCCTCGAAATATTTTCTTAAACCACGGGGATCCTGAAACGGCGCGCGCTTGGGGCAAGACGATCAAAGAGCGTCTTGGCTGGAAGAACGTCAAAGTCGTAGCCGAAGGCCAGGAATTCGACTTGGCGAAGCTTTAAGCGCATTTTCTACAGACGATTTGCTCTGAAGAAGGGTTGATTGATTGCAGTCCTACGTTTAGTTTTCATAGCTTATCTCGGAGGATATATGACGCAAATGGCAACTACTTCTACTACTTCCACTCCACGCAAAGCTCCTGAGGGCTTCAATGATTTCAAAGTCAAAGACATCTCTTTGGCTGAATATGGCCGCAAGGAAATTGTGATCGCCGAATCTGAGATGCCAGGGCTTATGGCGCTACGTGAGGAATACAAAGGCAAATTTCCTCTTAAGGGTGCTCGTATCGCAGGTTGTCTTCATATGACGATTCAAACAGCGGTTCTTATGGAAACCTTGGTAGACTTAGGCGCTGAAGTTCGTTGGAGCTCATGTAATATTTTCTCAACTCAAGACCACGCTGCTGCTGCGATGGCCGCCGCTGGAATTCCTGTTTTTGCTTGGAAAGGCATGACAGCTGAAGAGTTTGATTGGTGTATCGAAAAGACGTTGAAGTGGGCTGATGGCTCTCCATTGAATCTGATCCTTGATGATGGCGGCGATTTGACGAATATGGTTCACGACAAGTTTCCTGAACTGCTAAAACATGTTTACGGACTATCAGAAGAAACAACAACAGGCGTTCATCGTCTGGCTCAACGTGAGAAGCATGGAACTTTGAAAATGCCGGCGATCAACGTCAATGATTCTTGCACGAAATCGAAATTCGATAATCTCTACGGTTGCCGTGAGTCTTTCGTGGATGCTGTAAAGCGCGCAACCGATGTCATGTTTGCTGGAAAAGTCGTTGTGGTTGCTGGTTACGGTGACGTGGGCAAGGGTTGTGCACAAGCCGCCCTTGGTCTGGGGGCTCGAGTTGTGATTACTGAAATTGATCCTATCTGTGCGCTCCAGGCGGCCATGGAAGGTTTCCAGGTTGTGACTATGGAAGACGTCGCTCCGACTGCAGACATTTTTGTAACAGCGACAGGAAATGAAGATGTGATCACTCGCGCCCATATGGACGCAATGAAGGATCAGGCGATTGTTTGTAACATTGGTCACTTCGATTCTGAAATCCAAGTCGCCAGTGTCTTCAACGATCCAAAGCTTGAGCGCATTACGATCAAGCCTCAAGTTGACCAGGTGAAATGGCCGAACGGTAAAGTGATCACAATCTTGGCAGAAGGGCGCCTTGTGAACTTGGGCTGTGCGACAGGACATCCAAGTTTCGTGATGAGCGCTTCGTTCACTAACCAAGTCATGGCTCAGATCGAGCTTTGGGAAAATAAAGACACCAATAAATACGAAAACAAATTGTATGTCTTGCCCAAGCACCTCGATGAAAAGGTGGCCGCACTTCACCTCGGCAAACTTGGAGCGAAGCTCACGCAATTGACTAAGAAGCAGGCGGACTACATCGACGTTCCAGTCGAAGGACCGTTTAAGCCCGAAGGGTATCGTTATTAGTTTTTGCGGCTGAGTTTAAATTATGGATATCACCTTGGACGATACATTGATGGAATCGCTGCTGGAAGTATGGCGTTTCACGATCCTTACAGTAGACGGTAATGCCATCACCGTGGGGACTCTCACCATTGGTGTGGGACTTTTCGTTGTTGGTGCCATATTCTCTCGACGGCTGAGTCACAAGGTTACAAAGAAGCTCTTCTCAAGGTGGGTCCACGAAAAAAGCGCGCTTCATAGTCTTGAGTCGATATCGTTTTATCTCTTCCTGATTTTTTTCACTTTGTTTTCGCTAAAGATTGCAAATATTCCTCTGACGATTTTTACGGTTCTTGGTGGAGCTCTAGCTATCGGATTCGGTTTTGGTTCTCAGAACATCGTTAATAATCTCATCAGTGGGTTGATCCTTATGATTGAGCGTCCCATCAAGGTCGGAGACTTCATTGATGTGGATGGGATCTTCGGAGAAGTTCAAGATATAGGGATGCGCAGCACACGAATCAAAGCTTTTGGAAATAGGCATATGATCGTTCCCAACAGTTCGTTCCTAGACAAGAATGTATTGAACTGGACTCATTCCGATAATGAGGTCAGGGCCACTGTGAGGGTGGGGGTTGCCTACGGATCTGATGCTAGACAGGTGGAAAAATTGCTCGGTGAAGCTGTCCTGGATTGTATGGCCAAGAATGACTCCAAAACCAATCCACAGACAACGGTTTTGTTTCATGATTTTGGTGACAATGCTTTGGTCTTTGATGTGTATTTCTGGATTGATTTAAGGCAACTCAACGATATGAGAAGCATGGAGTCCAATATGCGTTATTCGATTTACTCCAAGTTTAATGAGCATGGAATTTCGATTGCCTTTCCTCAAAGAGACGTTCATCTGGATTCTCATGAGCCGTTTCGTATTCGAATTGAAGGGAGCCATAACCTCTCATGAGCAGGAAATTTAGAGCAGTTGTTGCACTTGTTTTAGTTTTTAATTTATCATTCCCGCCTGCCTCTTGGGCTAGTCCAGTTACAGAAGTTTTCGAAGAAAATGAAGTGGAATTGGAGATCGGCCGTATTCATTCGATCCGTAGCTCATCCAAAGATAAATATCTAGACTGGGTGGCTGTCATTGCCGACTTGAAATACTACGGAGAAGCCGCCAAGCCAGAAACGAAAAGAGTGGATCTCAAAAGACCGCTTCCGAAGTCGGTAAAAAGAATAGAGCTCTTGTTTCCCAAAAGTATTTGTTTAGATTTTGTGAGAGACGCGTATGTTGCCCAAGATTCTAAGACTAGAGTTAAATTTTTTCAGATCAAAAAAGACTTTCTTTTAGAAGAGAAAGCCAACAAAAGGTACCAAGCTTTTTTGAAGTTCTCTTCACTAGATCTCAAAGACAAGCGTGCTTCCTGTGAAGTTCTTAGAGACGCAGTCACTCAATAGGGAGACGAAGGCGCTCAAGAATAGAGACGTAGTCATCCTAAAACAAGCTCATTTGATCTTTGTCTTCTTCGTTCTCACTTATGTTTTGTCGAGTTTTTCCGCCTAGGAGAATTTCTTCTCTGACGATTTTTCCGCCGTGAGTGTTGAAGGCAAAGAAGGCATTTTCGGGGTAATCTTCCTTGAGATCGCGCATGGCTTCGATGATGAGGGCCACATTGTGGGGGTCGTCATCGCTCATGCCAAAGCGGTGATAAGGATTTTCTCCATAGCAAGCGAAAGCATCACTAACCGCCGACTTAATCGCAATTTTCTTCAGCTCTGCTGTGTTGAGTTTCATGTCGTGGTCCCCAAGTTCTTTTCGAATCTCAGGGTGGGACACAGGATATACCGAAAGGTAGTTGGGATGAGCATCGAGATCACCGGATAGCACCAGCAGATCTACAGCACGTTTGATCGTGTGAGGATGGTGTCCACGCGCAGTGATCACGGCCACTGGACGGTTGTTATTTACAGCATGGGCAAAGAAGTTCCATGAGGGACCACGCCATTCTTTGTGCGGATTTTGCATGGCTTCAAGCATGTCATGAATGAGCGGTTGTGGTTTGCCATTTAGATTGTCTTTTGACATCTCACGGAAGTTTCGGAAGGACCCATTTTCCAGAATGTCTCTCACTTCAAAGTGTTCCCACTCACTACCAGTCACTCCAATTTCTTTGAGAACAATTGGAAAATCTGTTGTTGAAACTTCGATCTCTTTGCCAGTGATTTTGTGAAAGATAACAATTTTGGTTTGGAGGTGGGCGACGTTATCGTCGAAGTCGAAAAAGTAAAAACTCCTCCCACCTTCTTTGAAATTTCTGTCGCGCTCGCGTTCTGCAGGAATGGCGAGGGGGACTTGACCCGCAGCTGGTTTAGGCTTCAGTGTGCTCATGGTGGTGGCAGCACTCCAAATCGTCGAGTTTTTTCGTTTTAATGTGTTGATATAGGACGAGTGCGAATTGGTAGATGGCCATGGAGATCAAGACGCCGTGAAGGAGTTCTTCGCGGTGAAGAATGTAGGCATAGAGTCCAGGTAGGGCAATGCCCACGAAAAGCGCACGAAGTTTGAAGCTTACAGAAGCATTTTTTAGGGTGTAAAGCCCGAGCAAAAGGGCGACAGTCCAGAAAGCTAATTCAAGGTGGTGGAAATGCTCGAGGTGCAGGCCGTGATAGAAGCCGGGAGCAATCAGGAGAACCGCGGAAAGCAGGAAGCAATGCACGAGGCACGCTATGCTCGCACAGGGGCCAAGCCATTTCGCGATACGAGTTTTTTTGCTTTGCTTTATCGGGGTGTCTTTTACGAGTTCTAACGCCATGCAATGTCAGGCTTTATTCTAAATGGAGCGCGCTTTCAAGGTTAAGGCGTGATATGTCTATGGGACAACGATTTTCTCGAAGGAGCTAAGACCTTATGACCAATCCTTTATCCAATCCTCTACTTAAAAAATTCTCCGGCCCTCATGGCTGTATTCCATATAAGTCATTGAAAGTAGAGCATTTTTTGCCTGCTATCGAAGAAGGTATCAAATTGGCTAAGGCCAGGCTAAACGAGCTTAAGGGCCAAAGTGCTGAGCCAAACTTTGAGAACACCAGCCTAGCTCTTGAGACTCTCAGCGAGACCCTGGATACGGCTTCGGGAATCTACTTCAATTTGTTCTCAGCTGAAGCCAGCACGGAGCTTCAGGCTCTGGCCAAAGATATCTCCCCGATGCTCGCTGCTTTTTCAAACGATGTGTCTTTGGACGCTGATGTTTTCGCAAGGCTCAAAACTGTCTACGAAAAACGATCAAGTTTGGGACTGACTGGCGAGCAGAACATGCTTCTCGAAAATCAATACAAGGGCTTTGTTCGAAACGGAGCGATGCTCGATGATGATCAGAAAGCAAAGCTTCGTAAGATTGATGAAGAGCTTTCAATCTTGAGCCCAAAATTTAGTGAGAACCTACTTAACGCAAGCAATGACTATGTGCTCGAGCTGAACGACGAAAAAGATCTCGCAGGTCTTCCGGAGTCTTCTGTTGAAACCCTGGCACAAGCGGCCAAAGAGCGCGAAGTCTCAGCGAAGTGGGCTGTAACTCTAGATTACCCAGTATTTGGCCCGTTTATGAAATATTCCACTCGTGCTGACTTGCGCGAGAAAGTCTACATGGCTTTTGCCACTCGTGCTGTTGGCGGAAAATACGACAACACCGATACGGCAAAACGCACAGCGCAGCTTCGCTTTGAGAGAGCAAGGCTCCTGGGTTTTGATACTCATGCTGATTATGTTTTGGCAGAGCGCATGGCTGGCTCGAAAGATGCCGTTTTAAAATTCGAGGATAAGATTCTAAAGATTGCAAAGCCAAAGGCAGACGCAGAGGTGGAAGAAGTTCGCAAGTTCAAAGCTGAACTTGGAGATGGCGACACTCTCGATCCCTGGGACTTTTCCTTCTACTCAGAGAAACTTCGCGAGAAGAAATTTGATCTCGATGAGGAGAAGCTTCGTCCTTACTTTAAGTTGGAGAATGTAATCGAAGGTGCTTTCAAATTGGGCACGAGACTTTTTGGTATTGAGTTCAAGCAAATCAGTAATGTTGACACCTACCACCCAGACGTTACAACTTATGAAGTGACTGACAAGGCTAGCGGCGAATTCGTTGGCTTGTTTTATGCCGATTTCTTCCCTCGTAAGACGAAGAAGTCTGGTGCGTGGATGACTCCACTCAAAGAGCAAGGCTACTTTGATGGAAGCGTTCAGCGCCCACATATTTCTATTGTATGTAATTTCACAAAGCCCACAGACTCCAGACCTTCACTCCTCACTTTTGATGAGGTGAACACTTTGTATCATGAGTTTGGACATGCCCTTCATGGCTTGCTATCTCAGTGCACTTACAGAAGTGTGGCTGGGACCAATGTTTATTGGGATTTCGTCGAGCTTCCTTCTCAGTTTATGGAGAACTGGCTTCTAGAAAAAGAAGTCCTCGATACATTCGCTGTTCATTATCAAACCGGTGAAAAGATTCCTTCTGAGTTTGTAGAGAAGCTTCAGAAGGCTAGACAGTTCCAAGCCGCTTATATGAATGTGAGACAGGTGAGTTTTGGCTTGCTTGATATGGCATGGCATGGCGTGGATCCTTCAAGCATTGGTGACTTATTCGAGTTCGAAGACAAAGTCCTCAAAGACACTCGAGTGATGCCAAAAGTAAAAGGAACGGCGTCCAGTCCGGCGTTTGCGCATATTTTTGCGGGTGGATATTCTGCTGGATACTACAGCTACAAATGGGCAGAAGTTCTAGATGCGGATGCTTTTGCTTACTTCAAAGAAAAAGGCTTGTTCAGCGAAGAAGTCGCTAAGTCCTACAAGGACAATGTTCTGTCTAAAGGTGGCACAGAGCACCCCATGGAACTGTATAAGCGCTTTCGTGGGCGTGAGCCGGATGCCGATGCTTTGCTGAGGCGTGACGGATTGCTGTGATGATGGACGAAAAGACATATCGATTGCTCGTGAAGCAGGCCTACCAAAAGGTAGAGGATGCTTTTGAAGCGATCGATCCCGATGTAGCAGAAGTTGAGCCGGGGCAGGGTACGTTGAGCATCTTGTCCTCAAAAGGCAAAATCATCCTGAGCACTCAGCCGAGTGTGCGGCAGCTATGGCTTGCTGTGGCTGCCAAGGGTGTCGCGATTCATTTCAACTGGGATGAGGCGGGTAAACGCTGGGTTGATGACAAGCAAGGTGACAAAGAGTTGTATAGCTTTTTGGAAACGACCCTTCGTGATTTGCAGCCTGGTTTAGAGTCATTTAGTTTCTAGCTGGGGCCTGCCGGGATTATGTTCCATGCGCCACTCTTTCTTCAGCTTTGTTCTTTGTTTCAAAACTCAAAATTTTTAGCGAAGCTTATCGTTTTTCATGTTTTATTTTCTGCTAGCATCAGTGCGATGGCGGATCGGATGTGGACCCAGAAAAACTCAAGTGTGATGGGCGGGGTGACGCCGAGATCTGGTATCAAGTCGGTGGTCTTGGTGGGACACGGCCTCAATAATCCTCCGAGGGTCATGTTTGAAATTGGTGAATCGCTCGCGGCTCAGGGGCATGAAGTTATTTACCTGGAATTCAAGGGCCACGACGAATCAAAGCCCGATCGAGAGATTCGCATTGTAAGCAAGGAGGATTGGCTAAAGAATATGGGCGAGGCTCTTGCATTTGCTTCCGCTAGGGCGAAGGCGAATAAGGTGCCGCTGAATTATTTGGCTTTCTCTTTAGGCTGTTTGGTCTTTGAAACTTATCAGAATCTGAATCCCGATAAATTCAAAGTTGCTAAGAGAGTGTATCTCGCGCCTGCTTTGGGGATTAACGGTTATTCGTACCTTGTGAAGTATATCCCTTTCGGAAAGAGCTGGATCATGCCGACTCAAAATCGCAAGGATGTGATCGCCAACTCGGGCAGTTCCATTCAGGCCTATCAAGAATTGTTTCGATTGCTTGACGATCTCAAAGCTCTAAAGATGAAAGCCTCAAAGATTCCGACGAAGCTCATCTTAAGTAAAGGCGATGAGCTCATTAGCGTGAAAAAGACGAATGAACTCATCAAGCGTTACGGTTTGGGGGGGCAGTGGACCGTTGAGACAGTTTCAAAATCAAAGGAAGCTCGTGACTATTCCTTCAATCATTTTTTCCTTACAAAGCTTGCGCTTGGTGAAGACGAATTCAATTCAATGATGTCGAGTGTTCAGAATTTCTTGGACGTCAAGATTAGTCATTAGACTAAAAGGAGTGCAGGCCCCCTTTGTTTAGTGACCCTCTTTGGCCGCGTTTCTGTTCCAGCTAGGAATTTCGACAATGATATCCATTTCGCCATTGGGAACCGTTTGGCAAGCGAGGCGGGATTCGAAAGTCGCTTTAGGCGCATTGTCGATTTGGTCGAGTTCTTCGTCGATGGCCTCGTTGCATGAGCCCAACCCCTTGCTCACGATCACGTGGCAGGTGCTACAAGCGCAGACTCCGCCACAAGCATGATCAATCTCAATGCCGTGGGCCAGGGCAATTTCTAAAATTGATCCATCCAAGCCATGGTCATCGTAAGGGACCTTTGAAGGGTCGACCTCAATGGTCTTGTTCATCGGCATGAAGGTGATTTTGTAGGCCTTCTTGGGTTTTTCTGCGTTGTTCTCAATGTAAGGATTTTGTCCGCCCATGGGCCAAGGTTATAGGGGGCAACTCGCCTGGCAGCAAGTAATTCTTACGTGAAGCCGAAAAGTCCTCTATCAGCTTGAGAAAAGAGCTCTGACATCATAGAAACGGCTTTGTGGACTCGGCGATTTTACAGAAAAAGATTTCTACAGAAGCTTCCAAGAGACGCACTTTTGCCATCATCTCTCACCCAGATGCTGGAAAAACGACGTTAACGGAGAAAACGCTCCTTTATTGCGGAGCCATTCATGAAGCCGGCGAAGTCACGGCCAAGGCCAATAGGCGTAAAACAGTTTCGGATTGGATGGAGCTTGAAAAGCAAAGGGGCATCTCTGTGTCATCCAGTGTGCTCCAGTTCGAATACAAAGGCCTGCACGTCAACCTTCTTGATACTCCTGGTCACCAAGATTTCAGTGAAGACACTTATAGAACGCTGATGGCTGCCGATTGTGCCGTGATGGTGATCGATGTGGCCAAAGGTGTTGAGGCTCAGACTATCAAATTATTCGAAGTCTGCCGCATGCGCGGGCTTCCGGTTTTTACATTCATTAACAAGCTCGACCGTGAAGGTAGAGATCCCTTTGAATTGATGGAAGAGATCGAGGGCGTGTTGGGGATGGGGTGTAACCCTTTGACTTGGCCTATTGGAATGGGGCCCTCTTTTCGAGGCGTCTACCACCGACTCAATCGAGAATTTGTATTTTTTGATCCTCCTGAAAAAGCGGGATTCCAGGCCCAGGCTCGAAGCATCAAATGTGAACCGAATGACAAGCAGTTATTAGAGCACATCACGGAAGAAGAACAGCAAAAGCTGATTGAAGAAATCGATCTCATCGAGGGAGGACTCGGGCCCATCGATCAGGCAGCTTTTAACGAGGGCAGAATTTCTCCTGTCGTTTTTGCGAGTGCGAAGAGTGGGTTTGGACTTTCGACCTTCTTGGATATTTTCCACAAGTTTGCTCCTCAACCTAGTGAGAAGCGTGCGATTCCTCACTCTGTTAAACCCCAGGATCCTAGATTCTCTGCGTTTGTGTTTAAGATTCAGGCGAATATGGATAAGAAGCATCGTGACCGTTTGGCTTTTCTTCGCATTTGCTCCGGTCAATTCCGAAGAGATATGGATGTGAAGCACTCTCGTCTCGGCAAAGAGGTTCGTCTCACACATTCGAAACAGTTTATGGCTCAAGATCGCGAAACGGTTGATGAAGCTTATGCGGGAGACATTATTGGTATTCATGATCCTGGTCATTTTCAGATTGGCGATACGCTCTTTACGGGTAGTGAAAAGTTAGAGTTTGAGGGGATTCCTCAGTTCTCACCGGAAAATTTCGGAAGACTTGTTCTTCGCGATCCCATGAAGCGCAAACAACTCCAGAAAGGCATCTCGCAATTGAGTGAAGAGGGCATGATTCAAATGTTCATCGACCCTCGCGTAGGTGTTCAGGATCCTTATCTTGGTGTTGTGGGGCCACTTCAATTTGATGTGATGATGCACAGGCTTGAGGGGGAGTATGGTGTTCAAGCTCGTCTTGAGAGACTGCCTTACCAAAGTGCCGAATGGATTCTGCCCAAGGATCCCAATTTGGACATGACCAAGCTCGATTTGCGTGTGGCCCTTGTCAAAGATTCCGAAGACAACTGGGTTGCCCTCTTCAAGAGTGATTGGGAATCGGATTATACGAAGAAGAATGCCCCAAAAGGTTTGGATTGGTATCCGAATAGTTTCGAGGCATCGAAGGCTCAGTTCTTGAGAAAAATTGAAGGGTCTCGCTAGGACGCTGCGGTCTTCGCGTCTCAATAGAAAAGATGAAGATCTATTTAGACAACACGGCTTGGGTCAGGGGACCTTTGAGTAGTGTTGGGCTCTGTGCCTTTTACCTATCGAAGGCTTTGCGGCAGCTGCATTTGGCTCGATCAGATTGGCAAGTCTTGGACGTGTCACGTGTCCCCGTAAAATCTGGGAGCCAAAGAAGCCCAGAGGTGAAACAAATGGATTTCGCCAAACGACTACTTGGTGAGAAAGGTTCAGTCTATCACAGTGTGGATACGATGTTGCCGCCTTTTGCCAAGGGAAGAAAGGTTGTCACGCTTCATGACTGCTGGACGCTTCGAGAGAATGATTGGCAAGATCCGAAGTTTCAGAAAAGAAAGAAACTAAAACTAGAAAAATCATTAGATCGCGCTGATGCCATTGTAGTGCCGACTCAACATGTATTTGACCAGATGCTAAAGTTGAGACCGAACTTAGCTTCTAAACTTCGAAAAGTTGGCTGGGGGCCGATGCTAGCTCTAGAGCACAAGGAAGTGGATGCGCGCGAGTTTATAGATAAAGACGCTCCTGTTGCTAAGTATCTAGCTAAAGAGCGAAGCTACGTCTTGTGTGTAGCCAATCTGGAAAACCGCAAAAATCATAAATTGCTTTTTGAGGCGATGAAGTCTTTGCCCAATATGGATCTTGTTCTTGTCGGGGGCAAAGGCTTTGGCTGGGAAAAGGTATCCAAAGACTTCGCAGAACTTTCGAAGGAACAACCTTGCTTTCACTTCGAAGGCCTTTCTCAAAATGCTATGAAAGCTCTTTATAGGAACTGCCTAGGGCTGGTTCAGCCGTCTTTTGATGAGGGTTTTGGTTTGCCGGTCTGTGAGGCGCTGTTTTTCAATAAGCCCCTGATACTTTCCCAAATTGATCCCTTTTATGAGATTGCGGGTGAGTCTGCTGTCTATTTCGATCCACATTCGGGCTTAAACGACCTAAAAAGCTATCTACAAGCCTTGTCTCAGGATCCAGACTTCGCAGAATCCCTGTCGATGAAGTGTGAAACTCGAAAGCATCTCTTTTCTTGGGAATTAATTGCTCGCTCATATTTGCAGATTTACCGAGAGCTTTGATAAGCTGAGGGCTGTCTGGGAGGGCAGTTATGACTTTTAGGGGCCAAAAATTCTTTCTTTTTGCATTGCTTTGTTTTGTGTCGGATTCTGCGCTTGCTCGTGGTGGGCAGCCACCTTCCGAAACTCCAGGGGAAAAAAGTCCGACTCCTGCTTCTATGGCGACATTGGGAGATTCGATAACGGCCGGGGCCTTGGCCAATTACACGCTAAAGTCATGGAAGAACCCTTTTGAATTCTTCGAGATTCTAAACAAACTTGTGGATGCGTATAAGACAAAAAGTTTGGCTCAATTGGAAGCTCGCGAATTGACCTGGGGGACGGGCGATAAAGAACGCTCCATTGTGAATAGTCACACCAAGCGTTTGACCAGGCTGAAGCAAAATTGGAGAGATGATGGCTACCGGACTTTCTTCTCTTATAATGGCGCGGAGTCCGGAAAGACTTCCTTGGAAGTTTGGTCGGAGCAGGTAGAACCTATGCTTGAATGGAGTCGAAAAACTCTCCAACAAGGCGCTCCTGATTATGTGGCCATTCTAGTTGGGGCCAATGACTTGTGTGTTAGTGGCGACGAAGTTCCGACGAGTCCGGCTCAGTTTGAGCAAGCCATTAGTTCAATTCTCACAAAAGTTTATGAAGCCAATCCAAAGAGTAAGATTTTGATTTCCGAGATTCCTAATATTGCACAGCTTTGGGATCGCCATAAAGACTATAGAATCTCTAGTTTTCCTGGCGCTCGAACTTGTCGGGAGCTTTGGAAGAAATTGAAATTTTGTGACAACTTTCTATCGGATGACGAGGGCCTGAGACGGCAAGCTTCTAAAAGCCTGCAGGAATTCAATGCGATCATTTCAAGAGTTGTTCAACAAAAGATTGAATCTGGGATTTCGGTTCGCGTTGGGGCTGGGGTGTATGATCACGCCATTGATGAGGAACACATCAGTGTGGACTGCTTTCACCCGACAGAGCTAGGGCAAAAGATGATCTCTGATGTGACCTGGAAGAGCACGGCCTGGGCAGGGCTCACCGAATAAGCTCTAGTCCCAAAGTCCGTGTGATTTGGCCCAGCCTCGGAAATCTTTTCCTAGTTTTTCCCAAGAAGGAATCACGAAGACTTCTTCTTGAAGGTGCCAGATGTCGTAGTCTTTTTGGGCGATGACATCGACGTCGAAGGGGTGCTTCTTGCACTTGTCACTCACACAAAATTGGATTTCATTTGGAGATGACACAGAACCGGCACCGTAGGCGCGTGGACCATTGCCTTCGTCAATCAATCCAAATTCCACATTGTACCAGTAGAGTCTCGGTAGCATTTGGTTGACCGGGTGGTCTTCGGGATATTTTTCTAGGGCATTCACACCAACTTTCCCAAAGGCCTCAAAGAATTCTGTGAATTCTGTGTTGGTCAGCAGTGGGGTGTGACCGAAAAGGTCATGGAACATGTCGGGCTCAGGAGTGTAATCCACCTCGGAACGCTTGCGAATGAAATCAGTCGATGGAAAAATATTTCGTGCCAATAAATCGAAAAATTCTTTAGGATGAACGAGTCCATCAACACGAATGATTCTCCAACCTGTGTGTTTTTCGATGTTGGCTGAAACCTCCAGCAAAGTCGGAATGCGGTCCATTGGGAAATCAACTTTTTTCAAGCCGTCTAAATATTCGTTGCAAGCACGGCCGGGGAGCAATGACATTTGCTTTTCGATTAAGATCTTCCATGTGCCATGCTCTTCCTCGGTGTAATTCGGAACTGGCACTTCACTTAGAGGAATATCATTAACAGAGCAGTATTCTGTTTCGGGCGGTGGTGTTGGCGGTGTGTTCTCGCTTGTCATAATAGAAATAACGCTAGAACTCTTCGAGCTTATGATCAAGGGGCAGCTTGCGATCAATGGTTATAGAGGGTTAAGGCTTGTGCTTGAACTCTAGGTAGACGCGATAGGCGTAGGCGCTCATGCTCCAATAGCTCATGACAACAGAAGCCCAGAGGGCGACAGTTCCCAGGGCGAATAGGGGGATTCCGTCTTCCATAAACGGCATCTGTGACGCAAAGAGTCTTCCGCCGACAATGATACAGCCGAGGCCAACAAACTGAAGGACAGTTTTGACCTTACCAATCCAACTCGCCGCAATAACCACGCCGACAGACGCGGCCAGGGCTCTTAGGCCGGTGACTAAAAACTCACGACTGAGCAAGAGGAAGGCAAGCCACGGACTAAACTGGGGGTCAGGGTTGAGAATTCCGGGATAGTTGGTGCGCGCTAATAGAAAAATAATCGCGACACAGAGAAAGATCTTATCCGCAACGGGGTCCATGAGCCGGCCAATGTTGCTTTCTTGTTTGAGGCTGCGCGCAAAATATCCGTCCAGTACATCTGTGACTCCCGCTATAACGAGAACGACAAGGGCGGCCCATCCCATATGCATCTCAATAAAGATGGCGAGGAGCGGCATAAGTGCCAATCTAAGCCCGGTTAAAAGGTTGGGCAGAGTAAGAAAGGGGTGAGCCATGGTAAAGTTATTAGCATGAAATTTTCACTTTGGATGCGTTCAAATGTTTTCACCCATGTTTTCAAAAATGCTTTTCTATCTGTGAGTCTTTTGGGACTCTTTTCGGGCTGCGCCACAGGTCCCTTGGACCATGCAAAGCAGTTGTCGATAGAGAAGACCAATGACCCAGCAGTTCTTATCCTATATGTGAGTGATCTTCATAGCCAGTTGCGCTCTGGTAAGGATGGCCTCGGTGGATACGCTACTTTGAAGGCGTGGATTGAAAAAGAAAAATCAAAAGTAGGTCCGAATACGGATGTCCTAGTTCTTGCCGGTGGTGATTTGGTGGGTAAAGGCTCTTTGCCTTGTCAGATAACGGGGGATCGAGAATGTTTGCCGCTTCTGAAGGAGCTTGGCATTCAATATTCTGCCTTAGGAAATTATGAACTCTACAATAGTCCTGCGGAGTTGAAGAAAATTGCAGACGCAACTGGGATTCAATTTTTGGGAGCTAATGTCGCTGCCAAAAAACAAGATCTTGCTGCGAGTGGAGCCTGGAACCGGCAGGCCGTTATGTATCGGGGGCCAAAGTCTGGTTTAGAGTTTTGGATCAGTTCATGGTCGATGCAGGCCGATGTGACGAAATATGATGTGCAATCTTTCCCGTCACAAAGCGACTGGACGATCTTGAAAAAGCAAAGCGATGGTAAGCCTATTCTCTTTTTAACTCATCAGGAAATGGTTCAAGATGAAGCCTTTTTGAAGGAAGCCTGTATGCAGTTTGCGGAAACGAAGTCCGTAATCGCGCTTTTAAAGGCGAATGACCACACGGCCGAGCCACGAATGAAAATGTCTTCTTGCATGGCGCCCATTCTTGAGCCGGGTGCTTTTGGAAATCGCGGGTTGAGATTTTTGTGGTCAAAGAAAGATAACAAGACGGAATCATCTCACGTTTTTAACTCCTCCAAGATTAATGACTTCAAAGACATCGACACTAAGGTTTATGGGGTCGATCAGGGGCTCGCTTCTAGAATTGATGCGCTATACGCCAAGCACGCTCCAGATGCTGATGAGGTTTTGGCGGAAAACCTCACGCCTAAATCTCCTGCAGACTTAGCTCTTTGGACGGCCGATTCTTTCCGCTTCAAAACACGCGCTGATGTGGCGATTGTGAATGTGGGGTATGTAAAACATGGTTTGGATGCTGGCCCTGTTACGAAGGAAGATTTGTTCCTTGCGATGCCTTATGCTAATGACCTCAAGGGTCTTGATTGGAATGTGAAGGACTTGGAAAAGTCTTTGTGTCAGGCTTCAAGGCGCAGCAAAGATGCTCAGTTGGATTATGGTTCAGAGCTCGCGATCTCGGGTGTGAGTTTGGAAAATCCAGGAACGGCTCAATGTCGCCTGACAGGAACTCGCAAGAATAGTGTGAAAGTTGTTGTCGATGCCTACATGGTCTCGCGCGCGCCCCGTTGGCTGGGTAAAGACATCAAGAAGCAAACTTTTGGTTTTGGAGTCGATTCAAGAAGAGTGTCTATGCTTTATATTGATAAAAACAAAAATTTAGAAATCAGGAAATAGGTCCAAAGTGAACGTATTTTCTAATCTTGCCATCAGCCTCGACGGTAAAATTGCTGACCAATCACAACCTTCTAAGCCTTTGGGAACAATTTATGACCGGCAGCAAATGCAGGTCATTCGAAAAAAAGCTGATGTGATTCTTGTTGGGGCGGGCACGCTTCGTGCGCATCCTATGACAATGAAACTCAAACAAAAGTTAACTAAATTCCAATCTCAACCCGCTAATGCTGTCATCACAGCTAGTGGAAAGCTCGATCCTAAGTGGAGCTTTTGGGCCGATCCTTCTGTTGTTCGTTTGATTTTTACTACCAGGCAAGGATTGCCTTTGGCACTTGAAGCTTGTCAGGATCGAGCCTTGGTCTTTGATGTTGGTGAAGAGCGTGTCGATATGTCCAAAGTTTTTGCCAAGCTCAAAGAGCTTAATTTTAAAAATGTTTTGGTTGAGGGGGGGGGAGAAACCATGGCTGAAGTCTTGAAGGCCAACCTCTTAAAAGAACTTTATGTGACCATGACGCCCCGAATCCTTGGTGGAAGACGAAATCCAAGTCTTGTCGGAGGCGAAGACACCTTGTGGAAGAACTTGGAGCTGCTCAAGCAGAGACGCGTTAAAAATGAAATCTACCTACACTATAAGGTAAAGGGGGCGAAAGGTGTTTGAACTGAGCTTTCAGGTGGACTATGTAGATACCGACGCCATGGGGATCGTGCACCACGGTCGTTACTGTCGTTATCTCGAAAGAGCTCGAGTCAGGTGGCTCGAGGATCAAGGACTTTCGTATAAAGAAATGGAAGAGCAAGGTTTTGCTCTTCCGCTTAGAAAGTTGAGTTTAGAGTATTTCAAACCCTTGAGGTTTGATGATAAAGCCCGGATTCGCTTAAAGGTCGGGTCCGTGAGTCGATCCAGGATTTTGTTGGCATACGAAATCTTTGATCATCAAGGTGAGGCTTTGTTGAGTCGAGCCGAAACTGAGCATGTGCTTATCAGGAATCAGAAACTCGTTTCGATTCCTTTAGAATGGAGGAAGTTATGGCTGCCGCAGAAAGAACAGAAATAGTAGATGTACCCTTAGGAAAAATGTTCCAAGCGATATGTGATTACAAATCATATCCAAGTTTTGTCACAGGAGTAAAATCCGTCGACGTGAAAAGCTCTACCGATTCGGGTGCTAAAGTTCATTTCGACGTCGAAATGATGAAGAGGGTGGAATACACCTTAGACCTTTCTCAGGTCATTGATGCTGAAGAGCGAAACGCTCGTGTATCATGGAAGCTTGATGAATCGAAATTCTTCAAAATTAGTAATGGACTTTGGGAGTTGAAATCTCTCGGGCCAGACAAAACAGAAGTTTTGTACAAGCTCGAGATTGATTTTGCTTTTCCTGCTCCTGGATTTGTCTTGAAAAAATTGGTTGCGGGGGCTCTTCCTAAAACGATTCAAGAATTCACAAAGAGAGCGAAGTCGCTTTAATGACTGAATCAGGTGAAGGGGCCGGCGGCGGAGGCGAAGATTCGAAGAAAGCGTCGAATCTTCAAAGCATCGCGGGAGAATTGTTGAAGAGGGCGGTTACCCTCGGGGCAGGAGCTTATGTCTCGGCGGAAGAATCGGTGTCTAAAACGTTGAACACGGTTCAAGCCCCGATTCATATTTCAAAAAATGTATTGAGTGAGTTGATGGATAAATTTGTTGAGAATTATTCCCTGCAGGTCACGGCAAAAATTGATTTTGTGAAAAAGAAAAAGGAGTCAGAAAATGTCTAAAACTTTAGTGAACACTGACCAGGCCCCGGCGGCGATTGGTCCATACTCTCAGGCGATAAAATTAGGAAATCTCGTATACACATCAGGCCAAATCCCTTTGGAGCCAGGCGCAAAAGAATTGGTAGGCCCAGACATCTTGCTTCAAACAAGACAAGTTTTTAAAAACATCAAAGCTGTTGTTGAGGCTGGTGGCGCAAAAATTGAAAACATTGTGAAGATGTCAGTCTTCGTCACGGATCTTGGCGACTTCGCAACGATCAACAAAGAGTATGCGGCGTTCTTCGATGAGTTTGCTAATGGTGCTCCTTATCCTGCCCGTTCCACGGTTCAGGTGGCTGCCCTTCCTATGGGCGCAAAGATTGAGATCGAGGCCATCGCGAGTCTGTAGCCCGTGTTTATTGAAAAACGCAAAAAGAATCCATTGAGGTGGGGCCTGTGGCTTATGGGCCTGGCGTTGACTTTGGTGGTTTGGGATATGGGAAGATTTGCTGGAGCTCTCGAAGAGAGAGCTCGTAGTAGCAGCCTAGCTAATATTCCATCTGTGGATTTGATTGCGGTTTTGACGGGGGGACAGGGAAGGCTCAAGGAAGCATTCCGTCTCTTAGAAAATCAATATGGCCGAAGTTTGTTGATTAGTGGAACGTCGGCTTCTTTGGAAGATATCTTAAGGGTCAATGATGTTACGAATTTTCCTGATGTAATGAAGTCTCAGGTCTATTTGGATCCGGAGTCTCTTAGGACGGTCGATAACGCCCAAAAGATTCGGCAGGTCGTAGAGGATCTTCAGTTGCGCTCTGTGCTGATTGTGACTTCGAACTACCATATGCAGCGCTCCATGGAGCTGATTCAGGCTGAGCTCGCAAAGGCGCCTCCAGTGGATGTCGCTCTATATCCATTTCCTGTGCAATCTCCGAACTTCGATCCAGGAACGTGGTGGAAAAGCCTCGACGCTTGGCGCATTTTCATCTCGGAATACGTGAAGTCCTGGTCTCCTATGTGAGCACATCTAGTGCACAAATAATTTTTTACGCTATTGCGACCTAGTATGATGGGCTTTAAATTGGCCCGCATGAAAAGATTATTAGGGCTCTCTTTATTCACCATTATTTCTGTTTTTTCCTCTTCAAGTCAGGCGGCGTTCATTACGTTTGAAGCTAAGGCTGATCGAAGCTATGCGACCTGTGCCGGTTGTCAGGCGGCCTATGAGTCGGCTGTAGACACTGTATTGGATTCTTTTGAGACTCAGGTAAACGCTCAGGCTGGTACAGGTGATCTTTCAATTGATCAGTATTTCGGTGGCGTTGCCAATTCCATGGTTATGGCTGGTGCGGGGACGGGAATTGTCTATGGAAATGATTTCTCCATGTTCATCGCAGGCGGTGGATTGGGCATCGGTGGAGCATTGGCTGCGGGCAATGGCATTGGTGATGTGATTAGTGCTGTAACAAACGGCAACTCCGTTCGTGGTCTTATTGTCGGTGGAGCGCTTCAGGCGTCTGCGACAGTTGGTGTGAATGCGGGGCTTTTCTTGAAGTCTCCGATTCTATGGGGGTTGGTCGACCCTAGTCGTTTGAAGGGCTATGTATCGTTCATGTCTCTCAATAGAGAGTTCACAGGGTTTGGAACGGCGTCTGTTAGCAATTTCTCTGCGATGGGCCAATATGGAATCATTCCTGGTAAGAGCTGGGCACTGAACTCTGTAAAATGGGAAGGTGTGAATCTTAGCTCTGGAGTTCGATTTGGTAAGATGGATCTAACAGGATCATACTCTACAACCGTTGAAGAATCATCAACGGTTGACGCCGGTGGTGGAGTCACTCCGACGGTTACCATGTCTACTCCATTGGCTGTCGATCTAGATATTAACTCTACAACTTTTGCAATTCCTTTCGAGGGATCAACTGCGATCCGCCTTGGTTATATTTTGTCGCTTTACGCTGGTATGGGCGTTGATTTGGCATTTGGTTCAACAAGTGGTGGTGTGACTGGAACTGATGATCTCGTAACGGTCACTCACTCCGGAACCGGAGCTGGATCAATTACGGGAAATACCGAAGTGAATTATAGCGTCGATGCAGGATTCGCGAACGGATCTGGCAAACCAGCTTTCCTCAACGCTCGTGGGTTCGCGGGGGCTCAACTTGAGCTTGGTGTTGTGAATCTTACTCTCGGTCTTCAGAAAGCGCTCTTTGCAGGTCGCTACGCTGTGAACCTAGGCGCTAACCTCTACTGGTAATTTTTCAGTCTGATAGTTAACGTCGCTAGATTTGCGATTTACTAGAATTTAAGAAGCTAGCTTCCCATACAGGGAGCTAGCTTTTTTTATCTCGCATTAGAAGTGCTGGATTTCTCAAGACGCTTAGATTGATAAAGCATCACGAACCAAAATATCAATATCGCCGCAAAAACACTTTGTTTCTGCTCAAGCCAATACGAAGCCGCCTTCCCAATGATTCCTTGAGGTGTGAAACCCAAAAATAGTGCGACTCCCAGAATCCATCGTTTCTCAATCGCAGAGGCTAGCGACCAACTCAAAGGCATCATGATCCAAAGCACGGAGTAAGTGTATTGCCATGGAAGTGGGGAAGCCATGAAGCCGAGCAACATCCATATCGAAACGTTTAGCAAAATGTGAGGAGCCTCTGACTTGAGATCCTCTAGTGTAAATCGTTTGAGTGTAAAAAGTGCCAGTAGGGCAAATGGAAGGGCCAGCCATAGCGGTTTGAGGCTGGGCTGGGCAAAGCCAAGATGATTGATGGCAAGAGGATAAAAGCCTTGAAGGTTCACTGAGGTGTTGTCGATCAAAAGATCAAAGCTGCTTCTCTTCATGTGCTCTACCCAGTCCAGCCAATAAAAAGGATTGGGAATAAGAACTAGCAACATAAAAACGGAAAAGATAAGAAAGAGTCCTTTCTTATCTTTGAGCTTGGCAAAAGAAAGACTGATGAGCGTCGTGTGGATTTTTACGAGTGAGGCCAGGCTGATACAGGCTAGTGCAAGGACACGAAGACCCGGGTGGGTGTTGAACTTTTGTAGCAGCCACACGCCAAAGAGAATTCCCCCAATGATCCATAAACCAATTTGGCTCACAAAAAATTCACTATCAATAAAGCGAAGTGTAGCAAGGAATGTGATGAAGACCCCCATGACAAAGGCTTCTTTTTGCTCTCGTCTCGCTTCGTTATCTTGGGTTGACCATGACGGCTTTAGTAATGAATAGAGCATATAGGGGAGGACGATGGCTAATAGCGCATGAAGAGCCGCGTAGACCCACCTCGCAACATCGTAAGAAAAGAGGTGGAACACGGTAAAGGGCAAGGCCACAACAGGTGAGTATTTGTAGGAAAAATCTCTCTCGTATAAATAAGGACTATCGCCCGAGAGTATGCGTCCTGCCGCCTTGAAGTAAGCTTCAAAGTCCCAGCCCGTCCCATTGAGTTGTCTCGAAAAACAGCTCGCCAAGATCAAAAACGCAATGATCCCAAGACCAATTTTGTAGAAGCTGGCAATGTCGTTTTTGGAGTTTTCTTTCATCGTTTCAATCTTCATCCGTCCAGAAGGGGCAGGCTTAGAGGATAATACCCTAGACCTCCAATTGGCAATGGTCAGAATCTTCGATATCTTGCCTTTATGCAAGTCATTCAGCGAACGGAAAGTCAACGAGACACAATCTATTGGTGCCTGGTCGGATTGGCTCTTGTATTGCGTTTTGTTTGGATGGGCGATGCTAGGTTTTTTTGGGATGAGGCCACGTTTATGGGGATGGCGCTCCAGCACAATATAGATGGTGAATGGGCTCAATATGCACTTAAGGGGACTCGCGGAGTTGTCTATGGACCTTTTGCGATATGGATCTTTCAGATTTACCTCAAGATTGGCAGTTTGTTTGGGGCGGGAGTTCTGTTCTATTTTTATTTGAGCGCATTGATTCACTCTGCGACATGGCTTCTGGGGATGATTTGGCTGAAGAAGCTTTTTCACTGGATGCCGGTGTGGATGATTGCAGCCGCCGCGCTCAGTCCTTTCTTTTTTCATTACTCGAGGATGCTTTGGGACAATCCTTTTTTGATCGAACTAACTCTGCTGCTATTTTGTAGCGGTTGGTCCTTTGTGCAAGCGCCTAAGGTTTGGAAAATAGCATTGGCGGCTTTCCTTGCGGCCGCATCGTTTCTCATTCATCTCATGGCTATTCCTATGATTGCTTCGATGGGGATCTTCATGGTCTGGAAGCAGAAGTCGTGGATTCTCAAGAATGCTTTGGTCGTCATGGCGATTTTGCTTGGCATGGCCGCGTGGACCTATCCCTATGTTTCGATTCTCTTGCAGAGCTTGGCTTCTTCAGACACACAAGGTGTTGGTTTTGGTGCGTGGAATACGAAGTTTTTAGAGGGTATTTTTGTGGGTTTCGCGGTGATCTCTCATTTGGGAGGAGCCTATTTCTTGGGCAATGAAGCGCCTTTGTGGATCACGATGCTCGCACATCTATGCGCCATCACTGGAATTGTCTTTGGTGCTTTCTTTCTTACGGGTCTCGGGAAGGCTCTTTTACTAGGGAAATCTGTGGAAGATTCAGATAGACCGCTGATCAGTTTTTTTAGGATCTATTGGATCGTCTTGTTGATTTTTGCTTATGCAACGAAGATGGGGGGGCACCCTCACTATTTTAATGGAACGTGGGTGGGGTTTTTTCTGCTAACGGCTTGGTCGCTTCAGAAATTTTTAAAATCCCCAAAGGTAGAATTTAAAATGGTCATCATGGTTTTGGCTCTAGCTATGACCGGAATCTTGAATCAACTTTTTTATCATCATTTTAATCATGGCTCCCGTGCAAAACATCAAGGTGTAACTATTGAAAACCAACTTCAAATTGCTGAGGAGTTGGTTGAGAGAAACATATTGCCTTCCCATGTATCCTTCCAAGATACCAGGTTTGCCTATCTGTCTAGAAACTTAGAGTTTCTGACCACTTATCTGAGCTTCATAGCAAATAATCAGGAAACGAGGGAGAGGGCAGTTGTCCCGTCTGTGCAAAACGCTAGATTGGTGTG
>CAZXHL010000034.1:0-23513 GCA_964640545.1 uncultured Bacteriovorax sp.
ATCTGCTCACGAACAACAGGAGGAACTGCAGCCTGTGGATTCTTGTGAAAATCCAGATACTGCATGGACATATCAAGGAGCCGCCTTGCGGACTCATTCAACACACCATTAGTCTCCGGGCCCCCAGAACCCCTTCGCGTCTCATTAAGCACGCTTTGCAGGGCCATCACCGGCCCCCTTAAATCATGAGCAAATCTCCTAGTTTCAGCTAGCAGCCGCTCGTTTCCATTATTGTTTTCCATTTCACCACCTCCGTGTTTTGTTGTTTTAGGTAAGCCGAAACCGTCTGTTACGAAACAGCGCTAAAATCGTAACTTTTTGAACGACTTACCCACAAAAACCTTGACCTAGGTCACAGAGCTTGGGCACAATACAGGCACCAAGCTCTGGCTCCCAAGAGGCATGAAGGTCGTTCCGCCAAGAACATCAACCTCCAAGCTTCTACAGCCAGGGCTTTTTTTATTTGTTAATCTCCGGGGCCATCTCCAAGCCCACCTCTCTTACTCGCCTCACTACTATCATTACCCTGCTGTCCCTGTTCAGGGTCTCCAGAACCAATACCACCTGCAAGGCAATTGAGAGCTATCAGCGCAACAATCATTATAGTTAACCTACCGATTTTGTTTAACATCATCCTCATAACGAAGCGCATTATGCGGAAACTCATGTTTCTGGTCAATAGATAATTCAAATATCTAATCGGTTTAGCCGATAAAATTACTAGGTATGCCCTCTTCAAAATCGAGCCCCCAATACAAGGCACTTATTTCCGAATTGAGAAATGAAATAGCCGCAGGAAACTTTACCCAAAAGGAACTCGGAGATGAACTCAACCTAAAACAAAGTAGTGTTTCTGAACTTCTCTCGGGAAAATCCAACCTCTCAATGGATCAGTTTCTGAAAATTTGTGACATATTGGCAATTTCCCCTCACAACATTCTTAGAAAAGCTGAGGTTAAGAACACAGGAAAAATAAACGCAACTCCTGAAATGGAAAAAACGATGTACAAGTCGCACATTCACGTTCTTTGTTACTGTGCATCTAGCCAGGTAGTCGGGGTTGAAGATATTCATCTACACAGAACTCCCAAAACAAAAATAAAAGAAGCTTTTGATGAGCTTGTGGAAGTAGGCTTACTCAAAAAAATAGCGCTGAAATATGTCCAAAGGGACCCTAATCTAGTAATCGCGCCGTCGAATAGAGAACAATTCACAATGATCCACCTCGAGATAATGAATCGTACCTACAAAATGTTTGAGGAGCTCAAAAAGAGCAACTCATTCACAACCCCAAAGTTTAGATTTTTCCAAATTGATAGATTTTCATACTCACAAATAAAAGATATTGAGAGTGATTTATACAAACTTTACGATAAAGTTAGTAGATACATGATTCAGAACCAGTCTAAATCTTATTCCAGCTCGGAAAAACTTATTCTTTGGAATATCCACATGATGAGTATGCCAGTCTTGGACGCCCCCCATGTCTAATTCTCACACTCAAGGCGTTTAAATGAATACCGACAATAATCGTATCCTTTGGGCTCGTGGAATTAGCGAAACTGGCAATGCGATTCGCCAAGCAATTCTAGCCCTAGCAATTCTATCGGTAAGAGACAACCCAAACGATGTATTCACAGCAGAGGTTTTGGAAACTATCGGCGTAATTGCAATAATGCTAGTTGGACCATCTTTTATAGATAGAGTGAACCGAAAAAAATCCCTTGTTGCATCTGATATCTTTTGCGTAGCAAATGCTCTATTTTTATTCCTTGGCGCTCTACATAATTCTATAGAGGCTTTATTTGTAGGATCATTCTTTACGACATTTTTCGCATCTTTTTATCAGTCAAACCTAAAAGCAATGACCGCCGAAGCTGGTGATGGAGATATTAAGAAAGTTAAACATGGCCTGAGCATGATTCAAATTAGTGTCTTGATAGGCGCTATAGTTGGACTTTTGGGAACCACATTTGCTCTCCCAAAATTTGAACTAAAGTATTTCTTTTTATTCGATTCATTAACTTTCATCGTATCAAGTGTTCTGGTTTACGGAATTAAAGAGACCTCTAGTGTAGATTTTCCCCAAAAAAAACCATGGATCGAGTGGATCGAAGGCCTCAGATACAGCCTTAAATTCCCCACAATAAAGCTTGTGATTTTCTCTGGTATTTTCGGAGGAATCACCTATGGAATCTTAGAGTCCACCAGCGTCGTTCACTTGAAAAACTCCGTCGGACTAGACGACTTCTGGCTAACGGCAACCAGAGCAATCAACAGAGTTGGCTCAATCGCGGCGTTCGTCCTGATGTTTTGGGCAAGTAAAAAATTTCCGAATCTCAAAGGGCAATTTTGGATCTTAGCTGGCGGCGTGTTAGCAATCTTGGGAATATTTTGCATGAGCTCTCACACTCCTGTCGTGTTTATACTGTCGGGATTAATTCTATTCCCTGGAACATCCTTCTTAAACCCATCTCTATCGGCAGTTATTGGGGCATCAACCGACAAAAATTATCTTGGTAGGGTATTCACATTTTACAGCTTAAGCACCTACATTGGAGTTCTATTTGGAAACTTGATAGTCTTCCTTGGTCGAAACAATATAACCACTGGGGAATGGCTTCAGGTAAGTGCATACATCTTTGTAGGGCGGATTGGACTCGGCATCGCAGCACAAAACAGATACAAACAAAAAGCTACATCTTCCGCTTGAGCTCTAATAGGTCGCCGTCGTCGGGGTAGTAGCGCATGGCCATGGAGAGTTGTTGTTTGGCGCGTTCGACTTCGCGGCGGTCGATGTAGAGTTCGATGAGTTTTTTGTTGGCGCCTAGGTCGCTCGGGATGATGCGGAGAACTTTTTCGAGGATTTTTCGGGCGGCGGTTTTTCTTCCGCGGGACAATTCGAAGGCTGCGATTTTCTTGAGAGCGGACACATCCTTCAGGTCCAGCTCAGTGATCTTTTCCCAATCTTCCGCAGCATCGATGATCCTTGCGATCGACTCATAATATGCTGCTCTTACTCTGTAGGCTGCCACTTGGTCCGTACGATCAGCCTGACGATCTCGAATGATCGTGCCCAGAAAGTAGTCCACTTGTTTTTGAAACTCTTTCTCATCTCCAAGTGCGACCATGTCTTTGGTACGACCAGACTGATTTCTAGATTTCTCGACATCAATCAAAATCTTCTGACTCATCAACCACACATGAAACACACGAAGTCTCAAATTGTAATCTTTCGGAAGTTTCTTAATAGCCTGCATGCCGTGATAGTAAGCCCTGCCGTATTCGCCACGCATCTCAAAATTTGAGGAAATCAAAACATGGAAGTCTGGATTGTCACGAAGTCGATCGCTTGAGTGTGCGATGTGTTTGTTGAGTGCGGCTACTTTTTGGTTCAAGCACTCTTGCCAGAAACTTTTGGGCTTGCCCTGATATCGATCAGGCACGCTCACTAATTCCAAAATATCATTATGGAGAGATTCGACACCTAGCAATCGATCGGAGTCGCCCATGCTCTTAGAGGCTTTGTCCACTTCATCTTTGGCGTTTTTGCATTCCAAAGCGAATGTAGACGATGCCTGAAGTGCAAAAATAACAACAGCAGCGGCCACCAGTTTCTTGAACGTCAATTGCAGAGAGATTTTCCCGATAATCACACCCCTATTTTAACAGACTCTCTATCGCAAATAACAATTAGAGTTCCATTAAGGTCAGGAAATTTTGACGTTTAAAGAGGTAAAAACCTGCAAGAAGCACCAGAACAACCACCCGCCATCAGCAGCACGGAGCTATAGCCGATTGGCACGGAGAACTACACAGAGCACTACACAGAGAACTACACGGAGAACTACATGGTACGCTTTTTCCAAGACGGCCACTTTTTGAACAAAAACCATAGCCCCACCAGGACTAACAAAGCGGCCATTACGATTTTAACGTTCTTGAAGTTTCCCAAGATCACATCACCATAATATCCAATCAAAATTATTTGTGTTGGCACCGACAAAAGAGCAGCCGTTCCATCGATGGCAAGAAACTTCCACGTGGGAACTCCGAGCATTCCACAAGCCATGTGCCCTGGAAAGCGAAGACCTGGTGTGAAGCGAAAAATTCCACTAGCCCAGTAACCGTATTTCAGCGTCCACTTGCGCACACGCAAAAAGCTCTTCTTCTCAGGCCAATGCTTGAAGCGCGGCTTATCAAACAACCAGCGGCTTCCGTGCCTTCCCAGCATGAAGATTAACAAATCACTCAAGACCACCGCACCAAAACAAACAGTGGCTAACGTATACAAGTTCACAGGGTCCCCTGCTCCCGGAGGATGAGGGTAGAGATCAGGGTGCATGGCCACATGCCCAACTAAACCAGCTGATATCAAAGTCATTTCTTCGGGGATCGGAAGACCAAAACTACTCGCAAACATGAAGAAAATGATGGCTCCGTATACAAGTGTAGGATCATATGCCTTGTCAGCAAACCAGGTGATCAATTCCACTTCAGAAAATCCAAACATAAGCCGTGGACTGTTCCTACTGCAGCAAGTCCATAATCGAAAGCTAAACGCCTGCTATTTTTCAAAGACTTGCGCCGACAGCACCTCCCCCCTAGATTTAACAAAAACTAACGCTTTGCGTCTGTGTATAAGTTACTAACGCTGCACGTTAAGCACTTGATTCCCAGAAGAAAACTCTGTCATGAACTTTCATTTAAGTTTGTACAGAAGTTTTAACTCCTCAAACCCACTAGAATCACTCATAACTCACTCCATGGCGGAAAATAGAAATACCAAACTCACAGAAAGATTAACCGTTGCTAGCGCTTCATTAGCTCTTGCGACCATCGTATTGGGCGCGAGCTTAAGTGCAACGGCATTCGCTGCAACGAAAGACCACGTTCTTGTTATCGACGAAGGTGTCGACCTCGTTCACTTCGAATTGAAAAATCGCGCACACATCAACTCAAAAGAATTCAACGGTAGAGCTAACACTGATGATGACCGTAACGGATTTGTTGATGATGTTTCTGGATGGAACCTTATTTCTAACGACTCCGCCTACTTCCCACTGCACGTAAGGGAAGTCTTCGTAAAAAACGACGCCACTGTGGAAAAACTTCTTGGCCTCTACAATCGCATTGAAGAAGGCGACAGAGAAGCCATTGAGTATGTTTATGGCAATCCTGATATCGCAAGTGCGATGAGTTATGTCCTAAGCAAATCTCACGGAACACACGTTGCTGGAATCATCGTAAAATACGGCAATCAAAACGCTATCATTTCTAGCGCAAACGTTTTCACACCTTCTTCAGCTGAAGCTTCAACTCCTTCTGAAGATCCGTCTGCAGCTTTAGCGATGACTCGAACCATGATGAAATCCTCAGGTGCTGAGATTTATGTCGAAGGTCTCGAAACCTTGCTCGCCTCTCAACCTTTAAGAGCATCTGAAATCATTGCTAATGAAGGCGCAAGCACAGCGGCCACTAGCGTGTTTGATGATACCGATGGAATCAGAGCTTACGTCAACGACAGCGCCCAAAAAGACCGTGCTGAAAAACAATTGATGAGCCGATACCTCAAAACAACTGGTGCTCGAGTTGTAAACCTAAGCCTCGGTTTCGCAAAAGTTACTTGGAAAATGAGACTTGATGCCATTTGGGATGAGTACCTTGAGAAGAACAATCTCCCCGAAAGCACTCCGATGACTGCTACTCAACGCGCTAACTACAACAAGCTCTTGAGTATCTACTCAAATTCAGAAGCGAACTGGAACTCTTTCTTCTCCAACAACCCTCAAACACTATTTGTGGTGGCTGCTGGTAACGACGGAGATATGCAAGTTCCTAACGCTGGTAACAACGCGATCAACGAAGTGGCTCCTGCAAACTGCGCAGGCTCCAACTCAAACGTTATCACTGTTGCTGCAACAACCCCTGAAGGAGTGATTGCAGACTTCTCTAACTACAACAGCCGCCTTGTTAACATTGGCGCTTGGGGTGTAGCGGTTCCTTCAACAGCTCCGAACCACCACCATGTTAAAATGAGCGGAACTTCAATGGCGTCTCCTTATGTTGCTGGTGTTGCTTCTGCCATGTTCTCAGCGAACTCTCGATTAACTGCTTCTCAGGCGAAAAGCATTTTGATCAACACCGCTAGCCCGAAAGCTTCTCTTCAAGGAAAAGTTTCCAGCAATGGAATGGTTAATCCAGCAGCAGCAGTAAGCGCAGCCCGCGGATTAGGAAATGGACTAGCTCTTGCGGACATCGCAAGTCCGTCGGCAGATAGCAGAATTCTTCCGGGCTTCGCACTGCTTCCTGAGTTCACAAGAACTCTAGATACGACTCTCCGTGGAGAAATTCACGCGACGTCTGAATTGGTAAAAAGTTTCTTAAGATAGTTCCTTAAGATAGTGTTCGTTGTTTCCTGTGAGGGGGAACAATAAACCCCTGAAGTCCACAGCGGCTTCAGGGGTTGTTTTTTTCTATGACCACTGTGCTAGCGAAAAGTACCAGAGCCAGGTTTCACTAGCTTTTTTTATTCGCCATCTACCGGTCCGTCGACAGGCATGACACCATCTTGGTCAGAATCCTGAGAAAAGTAGATGTTGTCGTCGAGAATTTGCTTAAGTTCTTTCTTCAAGGTCAGGTCTGTTGTCATAACCGAGTCTTGTTGAAGGCGGTTTTTAAGATCGGTCTTTTCTCTTAATATGTAGTTTATCTTGCGCGCAATAGTATACTCAGACGCGATAACGGACGAACAGTTTTTAATGATTCCATAGGCAAACTCTAAGGCCAGGTCCAAAAGCATTACGGTTGATAAAATCGTATGATCACATTTTGCTGATTTTTTAAGTCGGGCATCCAATAGCTTCGACAGCACCTTCTGGTTCTCATCTTTTGGGGCCACAAGAAACACAACCAGCGCACCAAGCAACTTTTCATCTGCCGGTGAGTCTTTCGAAGAAAGGACTTGTCGTGCAGTATCATAAAATTCAGCGCTATTATCTAGAATGCTCGCAACGACTGCAGCAGAAATCAAATCTCTCTTGGAAGAACTAAGCTCAAACATTTTGAAGTTTAATGATCGAAGTAGATTTGGATCTTTCTGAAACAACTCACGATGCCTAGCAAGAAAGGTGGCATACTTCTGCACAAAAAAATAGATGTCTTGAGACGGCAGCTTCTCCAGCAAAGCAGTTAAAGTTTTCATCTGATCAAGATCGAGCTTAAGCTTTTCAACAACCATTCGCGTAAACACCCTTGATTTCCCACCACCTTCAGGATCATTAAGCCAAAAATCTGCCAAATCTTGGGTGTTGTGAAGTAAGACATAACTGCCCAAAAGATTGAGAAAGACTTTTGAATCCTCCCCAAACTCCGCTTCAGCTGCACTCAAGAATCGCTGCATCGCCTTAATGAACTCTTTACCATAACTCTTCAATATAAAGTTTTCGGTTCGATGCCCCCCCAACAGACCAAATGCCTGAGACACAATTCCTACCACTTCAACAGATTTTGAATTCTTAGTTTTTAACTGTTTTGCCTGGTGGTCGAGCCAACTAGCAAATTTGCGACGCGCCTCTAACGAATACTTTACTTGCATCGCAAGCACCGCGATTGACCTAATCGAATTTTCCGGATCACCACTTAATGTGTTGGAACTCAAAAACTGGAGGACTTCAGGTGAAAACTCAAATCTTAAACGACCCAAAAGCCTTAAAACAATATTAATAGACTCAATCGTTAACTCACCTGAAATATAATCTAAAACCTCTGCAGGCAATTCTTCTCTTCTCTGCAAAAGCTCAACGACAGTTCCTTCTGTACTACTAATTCTACTAAATGAAAAAAAGGATCTGGGGTCGATTTTGCCATCTATAACATCTCCTGGATGCGTCGGGAAAGACTTTGGATCCCTCAAAACTTGCATGGCGAGCTCTTCCACTCCTTTGCCATCAATGCTTCCAGCAAAAGCTGACCAAAAATGGGTGGTCAGCTGAGGATCTCGCACTTTGGAAAAAAATTCTTTTTTCCAGGCATCTACAACTTCCGAATCCCTTTCAGGATTTAACAACTCAGACATGCTCCGTAAATCATACTTAGACTTCATGGTGTAGGATTGGGGCATTCGAGAGATCAATTTTATGCCAACTCTTTTTCTAAGCCCAACAGGCAAATTTGATGTGGCCTCTTTCAAACAGTTTTTGATTACTGTTCCTAAGATATAAAAGTCTCCTCCATCAGCAAGTAAGATGATGATCTGCCTCGGGAAGAAATACCGTCTCGCCAACCCTATCGCCTCTCCGCTGTTCACTCCGAAACCATCTGCCATGATCTCCTCTAAAGCCGAATGCTCGACATCAGACAGGTCCGAAACTTCCTTCGCAGCCAAGCCACAGACTCCCTCGTCAGGAACTAATAACCTCTGATGGAGCGGGGCAAACTTAACAAGGCCCACCAATAGAGGCTGAAAAACATTCGGCACCAAGACAATCAATGCCAAAATTAGCCCGAGAATAGAAGCGAGTAAAAATTTGGGCCTTAGTTTGAGCTGTGACTTTTTAGAACTATTTTCGGTCATAATAGTAGTGCCACTATCGCAGCTGTCATGTAAGCAGCGAGGTTTCCGGCAATCATAGCCTTGAGACCAAGTTTGGCGAGGGTTGGTTTTTGGTTGGCGGCCATAGCGCCGATACCTCCGAGCTGGATTCCAATGGATGAAAAGTTTGCGAAGCCACACAGTGCATATGAGGCGATGATCAGGCTTCGGTCTGACAAAACAGACTTTGCCTCGGCCATATGAACATAAGCTACAAACTCGTTAAGAACGACCTTCTCACCAAGCCACGTCCCTACCCTCGTGATATCCGCAGGATCGATGCCCATCAACCAAGCAATTGGCTTGCACAAAAATCCGAGAATGCTTTGCATGCTTAGCGCATCTGGTGCCATACCCAGCCATTGCCCCAAGTGTGAAAAGCCAAAGTTAAACATTGCGATCATCGCAATGAAAACAATCAGCATAGCGCCAACATTCAATGCAAGCCCCAACCCTTCAGTCGTGCCTTTCGCAGCAGCTTCTACAATGTTGGATTCCTCTATCTTCACCTCTACATTACTTTTGCCCATCGTCACTGGCTTTTCCGTTTCAGGAACAATAATTTTAGCAATAGCAATCGCAGCTGGAGCACTCATCACACTAGCGGTGACCAAATGGCCTCCGATGTTCGGCACAGCATCCTGAAGCAATCCCACAAATGCAGCCATCACCCCACCTGCGATGGTCGCCATCCCGGCAGTCATCACAGTCATAATTTCGGATCTCGTCATCGTTGCGACGAATGGCCTCACCATTAATGGAGCTTCAGTTTGACCTACAAAAATATTCGCCGAGGCCGAAAGTGATTCCGCCCCACTCGTGCCCATGGTTTTCTGCATGACCCTCGCCATAACACTGACTAGCTTTTGCAACACCCCAAGATAGTACAGCACTGACACCAAAGCGGAGAAGAACAAAATAGTGGGAAGAGCCTTGAAGGCAAAAACATACCCATGTTTATCAAGCATCAAATCAGCAAAAAGAAATCTTGCGCCTTCGTCCGAAAAAGATAGCAGTTGTGAAATCGCAGAATTTAAGAACTCAAAAACAAACGCAAATACTCCTGGCACACCAAGAGCTGGTATTCCTAAGATGAGCACGGCAAAAATAAACTGGAGCCCCACCCCCCAAAGCAAAATTCTAGTCGGAAAAGCTTTCCGATTTTCAGATAGCAGCCAGGCAATCCCCACAAAGACACAAAGCCCCAACAAAGGGATGAAACGTGACAGCATAAATTATTTTTCCTCTTTTACGGGCGTGACCGCGGTCCAGGCCTCGCCCCTTGGATCCGATACCGCAGTGAAGACTCCCGAAGCAGAGTCGCGCTCGACGAATTGAACACGACAACCCAAATTGCTGTTATTGATCTTGTGCCCCATCGCTAAAAGTTTTTTACTTGTTGCCTCAGGAAGACCTGGAGCATCGACACGAATTTCATCGGGAGACCACTGTTGGTGGTAACGAATCTGGGAAACCGCCTGATATGGGGTCATACCGAAGGCAAGACGATTAAGAAGCACCTGAGAAACACAAGTGAGAATGCGAGTGCCAGACGGCGTGCCCAAAGAAATTATGGGATCAGTGCCCTTGAACACGAGGCTCGGAGTCATGCTGGAAAGAGGAGTCTTCTTCGGAGCCACCAAGTTGGCGGTGCTTGAAGCCGTTGCTCCATACAAATTCTTCGCACCAATCGCAGCTGAAAAATCATCCATCTCATTGTTCATCACAATGCCAGTCCCCTTGGCTACGAACTTCGCACCAAACCAACCGTTGATCGTCTGAGTGGAAGCCACAGCGTAGCCGTCGCTACTAATAATAGAAAAATGTGCTGTGTGATCCGTCTCATATGGAGGCGTCACCGGGCCGGGCTTCCATTCGCCAGGAGCCATGGCTGCATTCATATTGATGCGTGCACGAACGCCTCTCGCGTATTCTTTGGAGCTTAGAACGTTGGCGGGAACTTTCACAAAGGCTGGATCGCCCATATACTCCGCTCTATCCACAAAAGCCTTTTGCATCGCTGTGCTCACCAGATGAACGCTTCTTGGATCAAGAGGCCCCCATTCTTTCAGAGGATCATCTTCAACGGTGTTAAGAATTTGGAGCATATGCACACCGCCTGAACTAGGTGGCGGCATGGTGGCGATTTTGTAACCTTTGAATTCTCCAAATATGGGAACGTGTTTTTTCACTTCGTATTGCATGAGGTCCTCAAGAGTCATCACGCCCCCCTGAGATTTGATATCGCGAATCATGCGCTTTGCTATCCACCCGCGATAGAAGGATTTCACACCATCTTTTGCGATTTGTTCGAGGGTTTCTGCAAGATCAGACTGAATTAGCAATTCACCTTTTCTCCAAACTCGGCCTTCTTCTTGATTGTAAAAAATGGCTTTCGCTGCAGGGTTGGCGGCCAGTTCTGTTTTCTTATCTTCTAAAGCTACCGCAAGCTCCTCATAGACCTCGAAGCCCCTACGAGCCAAATCCACGGAGGGTGTCACAACTTGTTTCCAAGAGAGCTTTCCATACTTCTGATGAATCTCCCAAAGCCCCGCTACAAGTCCAGGGACCCCTACGGCCAATGGCCCCTGCCGACTCTTCATGGAGTCTGGCTTGCCCGTTGCTTTGCTTAGGAACATTTTCTTATAGGATTGGATCGGGGCTCTCTCCCGAAAATCCCAAGCTTCCGTCCGAGCGGGCTCCTTGCCAATTGCGGGAATATGCAAAAGCATAAATCCGCCTCCACCAATTCCGGTAGAGAATGGTCTCTCAACTGAGATGGCAAAAGACATCGCAACAGCGACATCGACAGCGTTGCCGCCAGCCATTTCGATATCGGTTGCGATCGAGGTAGAGAAGCGGCCCTGAGAAGCGATTGCCATCCTACCCGTCCCACTGGACGAGGCTTGCTCTTCAGTTTGTTCCTCGTAAGGGGCGGTGGGAAGATATTCTACTACAGAAGCGCATCCCCCTAAAACTAAAACAATTAAGCTTAAATATTTCGAATGTTTACGACTCATCCCCAAAGCTCCTTCTTAAGGTCTAAAAGTTGACCCAGCCCTCAAAACAGGTAAAACAATAACTCCATGAAAAGACTATCCTCTCCCCGAATGATGAGCAAAGTTTGCCGGATAAAAAATAACCTAATTTCTTCGGCTGCGACGCTTGCCCTGCTCGTCGGGACTGTAGCCTTTGCCCAGCCGCTCCAAAGCAACAATGATTTTGAACCTACGGAACGAAGAGTTCGCTTTGTGAGCGTCATGGCGCCGCTGAGCAACATTCATGACTGGGACACCTTCGCCACAAGACTTCGGACTCTCAAAAGCAATGGAGTCGATGGACTTACGACTGATATCTGGTGGGGAAATTTTGAAAGAAGTGGAGACAACCAATTCGACTGGTCGTACTACAAACAATACGCGCGCGTTGTCGAGGCCTCTGGACTAAAGTGGATTCCGATTCTCTCTTTTCACCAATGCGGCGGCAATGTCGGTGACGACTGTAACGTGCCCCTGCCCAGCTGGATCTGGAACCTAGCTCCAGCCAGCGAAATGCAATACAAAGACGAGCGTGGCGTGGTCAACAACGAGTATGTAGCCCCCTTCTACCAAGACATCTATCCTCAGTACGCTGAAGCTATGAATTCGTTTTCAGCCAACTTCCAGGAATTCTCGTCCCTCATCAAAAAAGTCTATATCAGCTTAGGACCTGCGGGAGAACTGCGATACCCGTCCTACGCCCCTAGCACAGGATGGAACTACCCGCATCGTGGTTATTTGAATGCTTACTCCGATGCTGCCGTTCGAGATTTTCGGCAATACCTTTTTACGAAATACGGAAGCTTGAATGCGATTAACGAAGCCTGGGGCATCTTCCTGAATGGTTATGACGAAATCACGCCACCAAACGATGGTGATAATTTCTTCATCAACGGACGAGGGACCCCCTACGGCCGCGACTTTTTGTCTTGGTACCAAAGCGTTTTAGAAAGACATCTTGGCCGCATGCTCGATCTAGCTCGGCATCACTTACGGCCGCAGCTAGGAGCCCACATTCCATTCGGTGTGAAATTGCCTGGGGTGCATTGGCTCCACAACAGCCCGACTATGCCTCGTGCCGCAGAAAATGCTGCGGGAATGGTGGACTACGAATCCCTACTCAGACACATCAAATCAGAAGGCGCTCACCTCACCTTCACCTGTTTGGAGATGGACGATTACAACAAATGGAACGCCCCCTTTTACAGCGCCCCCAAGACCATCGTCAACAAAGTCTCGAGCATCGCCAACCGCATCGGCCTCCCCATCAACGGCGAAAATGCGATTGCCATCAACGGCTATCCTCAACGCTACGATGAGATCGCAGACGTTTTGTCTCGGTATCAGTACGAGTCGTTCACGCTTCTTCGAATCAACAATATCGTTGATAGCTGGGGCAACCCCACACAAGAGATGTGGCCGTTCCTTGATAAAATTGTTCGTTAGTTTTTAACGAGTTCCTCAACAAAATATCTGTGACATTCTGAAGGCACTTTCATACTAAGCTCCGGATGGAAGCTCGTCGCCATGCGATTGCCCTGCACAAGCCAAACGGCTCGCACCTCATGCGAAGCCATGACCTCGATGGCCGGGCCAATATTTTCGAATTGAGGCGCACGAATAAAAACAGCACGCTCAACATTAGGAAGCGATACTTCAAAACTCTCGAGCTGGGAACCATACGCATTCCTATGAACGTCGTAATCCATAAGTGAGAAAGATTTTTGAGTGCGACCCGATGGCAAAGGTGCCACGCTTCGAGCCATCAGGATGCTTCCCGCACAAACGCCCCAAACGGGCTTCGTCGCGAAGAACTGGAGCAACGCGGTTTCGAGATCAAAGACAGAAATCAAGCGAAGCATGGTCGAACTCTCGCCGCCAGGAATGATCATAGCATCGATCGATGGATCTAAAATTTCTTTGGAAGTTTTGAGGCGAACGACCTCGCAGCCGAGCGCTTCGAGATGAGCGACGTGCGGCTCGACGGCGCCTTGGAGACTTAAGATTCCAATGCGCCGTTTCGTCATGACCGTGAATTACCAACCGCGAGGTGCGAGTTGCTCACTTGGGGTAAGCGAGGAAACCTGAAGTCCACGCATAGCCGCTCCAAGACCACGAGATGCCTCAAGCAAAGCTTTCGGATCATTGTACATGGCAGCTGCTTTCACAATCGCTTTTGCAAACAAGGCTGGGTTGTCAGACTTGAAGATTCCAGATCCAACGAAAACAGTTTCTGCTCCAAGTTGCATCATAAGTGCAGCGTCCGCAGGAGTGGCGATTCCACCAGCTGCGAAGTTTGGAACCGGGAGCTTACCTTCTTTAGCAACTTTCAAAACGAGTTCGAAAGGAGCACCAAGTTCTTTGGCCTCGGTCATCAATTGCTCATCACTGAGAACTGTAAGTCTTCTGATTTGGTCAGTGATGGTTCTGAGGTGACGAACACCTTCAACGATGTCGCCTGTTCCAGCTTCACCTTTGGTGCGCATCATGGCCGCGCCTTCACCGATACGGCGAAGAGCTTCTCCGAGATTTGTAGCGCCACAAACGAAAGGAACCTTAAAAGCGTGTTTGTTGATGTGGTAAGCGTGATCGGCGGGAGTAAGAACTTCACTCTCGTCGATGTAATCTACGCCGATAGCTTCAAGAATTTGGGCTTCGACGAAGTGGCCGATGCGAACTTTGGCCATAACTGGAATCTCAACCGCGGCTACGATCTCTTCGATCATTTTTGGGTCGGACATTCTAGCTACGCCGCCGTCTTTACGGATATCAGAAGGCACTCGCTCTAGAGCCATAACAGCAACAGCACCAGCGTCTTCGGCGATTTTGGCCTGATCAGCATTGACCACATCCATGATCACGCCGCCCTTGAGCATTTCAGCCAAGCCGACCTTGAGATTGATAGTAGGGTTTGCGGGGTATTGAGGGGTAGTCATTATCCCCTTACATACTCAAATTGTGAGGCTAAGGGAATGACTTTTTAGGCCAATTCTAGAGGAAAAATGCTGCCAAAAGACATTTTTGAGGTGTTTCAACAAATTCTTAACAGAGTCCTAACTAGACCTTCACCGTGGGGGGCCTTAGACTGGTTCTAGGCAATTTATGACGATTCAAAATAGCAAGAAACCCCACCCATCATATCGCACGACCACGAAGCCCGCTGTGCTCGCATTTGCGGGACTTCTTATGGCTTTTGCTCCACAAGCATTCGCCAGTGGATCCAGCCTCACAGGATCGGGAGCGCAACGCCCAGGTGGCGGAAGCGGGGGCTCAGGTGGAGGTGCACACGGAAGTGGCGGCGGCGCGGGCAACGCTGGAGGCGGTGGTAGCTCAGCGGTTCCAAGCGGTGGCTACACAACAAAACAGGCACCTGCCGGAGCTCAAAACCGATTGAACATTGAGGCCTTCAAAGCCCGATTGGCTAAAATGAGAACGGATAAAGCAAATGGCAATTACACGACTGGTAATTGCGGCAGGGGCGTCCGCGAGTTGCTCGATATTCTGATGCCTAAGAAGGTTGGATCCAGCGCCAATGCGGGAAGCTGGAGCACATCCATACTAAACAAATGGGCTCCACCTTGCTATGCGAGCGTTCAAGATTCTAACCCGACTTACCAAAATTTTGATGTGAAAGACATGCCTCACAACTCGGGCCAAGGTAGCTCCGGCCACGTTGAGATTTATTATGAGGGCCAGTGGTATTCAGACTTTTCTCAGCCCAATTCCCTGGCTGCGAACACAAAAAGATACGACTCCAGCAAGGTCAAAGTCTATAGAATGACGGACTCCACCTCATGTGTCGGAGGGTCGATGCTCTCTCCGCTGGATTCGTCTACTGAACATGCTCAGTATCTATACCGAAGTCTGAGTGAATGGATGCTACCTTCAGCCCAGGCCAACACGCTCCCGAAGAAAGACAAAGGCAACGAGAAGGCTGAGAATCCTCCATCAAAAGTTGAAAAAATACTAGCCTCCGTTAATTCTGGGGAAAATGTGTCTTGGAAAGTTATAGAGATGAGTGATCCACGAAGAGTCGGTGTTTACCAGCTCTATAAATATACCGGAGAGGTCCGCAAGCTGATATCTGAAAATGACATCACCATCTTTCACCTTCTAGACCCCTACAAAAGCAACAAACTAGTGCCGGCTGCAGAGCTAGCCAGACAGGATTTCGACAACTGGGTCAAAGAAGTTGGCAAAGAAAGAGCACAAAAATTAATCCGTGCCGTTCCTGAAATGGCGACCCTGCAGAAAGATACTTATGTCGAGGCTGGCTTTAAATTGCCAGATCAATACATCATTTCCGTTTCGGATAGTAAGTGATTTTGTATTCTTGGGGAATCCTCGGGTTAAAGTGTAACTCGGAGAACTTCATGGAAGCATTTTTTGAAACACGCTCAAATTTTAAATGTTCTAAGTGCTTCGAAATATCAACATGTATCGCCACGAGGTCTGAGTCTCCGAGAGTGAACTTAAATAAAAGCTTATAAGGTGGCAGTAGCTGCTTAGCCATGAGTAGCTCCACCCACTTAAAGCCATCCTTCACATAGTATTTGAAATTATGCGCATCGACGGCTGCCCTCTGGGCTTCATCATATTGCTCCTTCTGGAACTTGAGCATTTGCTCGCGCAGAGGAGGAAAGACCTCGAACAACAAACTAAAGTCATACCCCTCCAAAGACCAGTAGTGCTCCAATAGGGCAGATTTGTATTGGTCTGGATTACTGGGGAGCTCAGGAACCGCTCTCCAAGCCTCATTCCCATTGGTGATGAATTCAATATTCGGGATCAAAGCCCCCTTCGTTCTGATACGAAGTTTGCGTGGGCATGAATAATCGACCGACAAAAAGTCTTCACTGATCGTACTCTTGAAAACGTAGGAGACTCCCTCGCCTCTGCGAGAGCAAGCAGCATCTTTCAAGACGGATTGAATTTGTTGAAAATCCTTTTGCTCTTCATTGACCGCCGAGTAAGAAGGCGCGACTGAAAAAACAAACGAAAAAACCGCGAGTGCCTTGAATGCACCAGCGGTTAAAGTATATTTCGAAAAGTTGAACTCTGTCTTTAGCTTCATGATCGAAGCCTCAAGGCAAGGTCTCAAAGTTAAGGCTGATCGGCAAAAAGGCATCTTGCCGATCAAACTATCTCTAAGACTTTCGTCCGTATTTCTTGTTGAATTTGTCCACACGTCCTTCAGTATCCAACATACGTTGCTTACCTGTAAAGAACGGGTGTGATTCACTTGAAATATCGACCTTGATCAAAGGGTATTCTTTACCGTCTTCCCACTTGATGGTCTCTTTGCTGCGCATTGTGGAGCGCGTCAAGAACTTGAGTTCACACGAGATATCTTGAAATACCACGAAATCGTAATTTTTTGGATGAATACCGTCTTTCATAACAATCAGGGGGTTTTACAAGAGGAGCCTGGTAGCGTCAATGGCTTTCTCTCCGCAAGGCATAAGAAATCCTCAAAATAATCAATTTTTGAAGTGCTTCAGCGAAAGGTTGCGGCAAAAACGACCAATCGACCTAAAATCCCGAAATCAAGCCAAAATCACGCAGTGCAAGATCAAGGTTTTCCAAACTAAATCCGATCTTAATCTATATGAATCAATTGATTTGGTCAGTTTTGCTTGGAGTTGCCACAATTGTCCTGCCCTGTCTTGGGATTGGACTCATTTTCTATTCGGCTACGGAGTTTTTTAGACGCAAAAGCGAAGAAACCACGGCTCCCAAGAAAAAAGCTCAACAAGGGACCCAAACAAAACCCGAACAAATTTTGGTATCAAGCAAGGCAATGGCTTCTCCCGCAAAAGAGACGGCCCTTCCCGCACCCAGGAAGATTAAGTTGCCACCGCCACCTACTCCTCCCAAATTCACATCAAGAAGAGTTTCTCCCGTAACTGACATTGTAATAGACGCCTCGAGAAAAGATCTTCAGATTAAAATGCCGTCAACTCTCAATGGAGCCATACGCGAGATCGTTGCTAGGCTGGACGAAAAAGTTGCACAGAGAAACAAGACGATTGTTCATATCTTGAAGCAACAAGATCCAACCTCGTGGGAATTTCGCTTCTTCACCTCGCAACTTTCCGAGAGCTCTAGCCGTGTATTGAAGCTGCTTGGAATGAGTTGCACGAAAAACTCTAGATTGATCTCCGAGAGAATGTTCAATCGCTGGCTACTAAAACTTTCGCAAGAATTTAGCTACCAAGACATTCTGCAAGACGATGCTTTTGTGAAGCTAGTCCTTACTACTCCGAAGTCTGAACTCAGAAAATTCTTGATTGATATAAAACAGAATCAGGGATGGATCATCTGCAAGCAAATTCTATCCACAAAGGGTTGGGAAACGCTCATTGCTCCAGTCAGAACTGAAGTAGCAAAAATGATGATTCCAAGCATCGTCTCACATGAGTCGATTCAGATTGTAAAACAAAAGATCGAGTTCAAAATCTGTGACTATCATGAATTATCGCAGATCGAAGAAGACTCGAAAGAGATCAGAACAACTTGGAGAACAGCATCAATTCCCGACGCTATCCGTGCCGGATTGAATCGAAAACGAATTAACCAAAGAGCAAGCAAAACGACGACGGCCATTCATACTCAACTCGATAAACACCTAGATGAAGATATGAAATCATGAATATTTATTCCATTATAGGCCTCGTATCTGCAGCGATCGTACTGGTGACAGGATTCTTCCTCGCCACGGACGATATGATGATGTTTTGGGACTTCCCCAGTTTGTTTATTGTTGTCGGTGGAAGTATCGCTGCCATTTCGATTTCATTTCAAATGAACAAAGTCTTCGCCCTGCTAAAGGTTTTTCTCAATAAAGTCATCAAAGGAAAATCTGAAATCGATTTTCCCGAAGTCATCGCAGACATTCTTCGCGTGGCCCAAGCTTATCAAACCGGTGGCGTCAAAAAGGCGCTTGAAACTTCCAAAGATCCCTATCTCAATGAAGGATTGCAGCTCGTTCAAGAAGGCGTAATGGATGCAGATACGATCTATGAAATTATGGAGAGTCGTAAAGACACCATCTACGCCTCTTACTTGAGTGATGCGGAGAAATTTAAGACTATGGGCAAATACCCACCTGCTTTCGGAATGATGGGAACGACTATCGGGATGGTCGTGCTTCTTGCCAACCTAGGCGGGGAAGATGCCATGCAAAAAGTAGGTCCTGCCATGGGTGTTTGTCTGATCACAACACTCTATGGAGTCATTATTTCTAACATGGCCATTGTTCCCATTGGCGAAAATCTCGAAAATGGCGCCAAACAACTAAAAATTAAAAACAACATCATTCTGGCTGGTATCGTTCTCATCATTGAAGACACCAACTTGATTGTAATGGCGGAGAAACTCAACTCATTTCTACTCCCCGCCCAACGGCTCGACTGGAAAGAAGTCATTAAATAACGGTGCATACTCGTGAGTGATGAAGACAACAAATCGGAAATTGAGGATTTAGAAGAAGCCGCAAAGGCTCCCAAAAAATCAAAAGCTCGAAGGCCCAAGGACATGGTGGACGAGCCCAACTCAAGCGATGACCAACTTTGGCTCGTCTCCTACGCGGATTTGATGACCCTGATCGCTTGTTTCTTTATCCTACTTATCGCTTTTGCCAACTTCGATCCCCAAACATTTTCGCGCAAAGCAAAGGTGTTTTCTGATGCGTTCTCCGGAAAACTAAAAACCAATCCCAATGAAATGCAGGAGATGATGAACGAAATTATCGAGGAAGAAGAGCTCAAAGAAGTCGTTGAAGTTAAACAGATTCGAGAAGGCCTTGAGATCAACCTTAAAATGGAAGCTTTTTTCGACCTCGGAAAAGCTAGAATCAAAGAAGATGCCTACTCAAAGATCGATGCTTTGGTAGACAAGATCGCAGAACAAGGCAACAACTATCGAATCATGGTCGAAGGACATACTGATCCGCTGCCTATTGCGACTTCAATCTTTCCCTCAAACTGGGAACTCAGTTCTGCGAGGGCGGGCGCCGTTATCAGAGTCTTCGAAGAGAAGGGATTTGAACGGCCCAATCTTGTTTCTATCGGACTTGCAGACTCTAGACCAATTCTGGAGAATAAAGATACCAAGGGTGAATGGATTCCGGAAAATATGGCGAAAAACCGAAGAGTGGTTGTAAGGGTGCTCTACCCAGCGTCGAAAGGAATGCCATTAGGGCTCGGCGTCTACTTCAAATATGCAGAAGACGATGGGAACCAGCCGGTAAACGCTCTTGATCCCCCAAAATCTCCGAAAGCAAAGTAGATCTTAACTATGCGCCGGGAATGGTTGGTAGCTCTGGAGCTTTAGAATCGCATCGTGATTGATCTCAATAGATTCAAATACTTGGTGTTCGTGCAGGACTTAGCGGGGATGGCAGGTGCCCCATTTGTCTCTAAGAGCCGAGATGCCGCGGTCCTGCTAAGAATACCAAGGATTTGAAGCTGTTGAGATGGATCGTAGCGCTTCAAAAATTCCCACCAACCATTCCCGGCGCACAGATTAAGATTTAAAGCCTGCTAGTCTCGGAAACGTTATCGCAGTTTTGCGAGCTCAGATTTATCGTTGATGAGGAAAATCCCGTTGTTGGCCAAATCAGCAGAGATGTGTACATCCGTATTTCTAGGAGCATTCGCATCCATACTTTTCACATGGCGAAAGCCCGCTGAAGCTGCGAGTTGTTTTTCTAGAATGTGAATCCGAGAGGTACTTGCATCATAAACAATAAGTTGCTTCAGGTCCCTGTTCCAGGAAAGATCCGTAATCTGAACTGACTCCCCAACAATAGAGGACAAATTTAAAGTCTCGAGAGGTTGTGTAGAGTTTTCTGGCTTGGGTGAAGCCGAATGAGCTAAACGCCGGTAAATATTAAGGCCATAGCCGCGATCAGCGGCGACTGCGATGAGGTCCAAGCCCTCTAAAAACGTCAGTGCAGTAGCCATCTTGAAGACCTCAGAGGATACATATCTCTTGGGCGCGACGAAACCGTCGGCTGAAAGGCTCCAAATAGCGACCCTCCCCTCGGCGGAGTTCAGGGCCATCACCTCCTCCTTCTCCAGATTAATTGAAAGGCTGTTTAGGTTCTTAACTAATGTGGAAGCGCCTGAAATAACCCTACGGCTAAGCACCTTAGCCTTACGCTCCTGAATCAGCACACTTCCATTATAGGCAATGGCAATAGCATCCCCCGTGGCGTGTACATCGATATGCTTAATAGAAGCTGATTTCATCCACACGCCGAAACAGTCTTTGCTTAAATTGGATACTCTGGATGCTTCAAGAGTGTTGCTATCTTGACTCTTGTCAGAAATCTCTAAACAACGATTTCTCAAGTCTAATGATGGATTATAAGAGACTCGGTTCTGGGTCAGCCACTTGAGCATGGGCTCTGAATCAGCTTTCGGCTTTTCAGCCGCTGAGAGATTAGTGGAAAGGAAGAATACAAGCGGCAATACCGATGCGCGAGACATCACACCAACATGTGGATATTTCCTCGATCTATAATTTGCCCTAATCAGAGCTCGCAAACGTACCGTAGATAGCAATGTCTTACCCTTTCTAACCAATGAGCCTTTAAGGCCCTTAGTCAGAGTATCCAGAATGAGCAGTTATTAGTGTGAAAGTTGAGTAAAGATTTTTGTTTGTGAATCGCGCAAAAAATTAAATTTAATTTTTGAGTTTTAAGGAAATTAACTCAATTTAAACAAACCGATAGCCGATGAAATTCTATACTTAAGACTGGCCGAGCTGATCTTAACTGATGAACGTTTGCAAAATTTATGAATAGATACATAGCCACATTAAGATGTTTTCTAAGAAGTAGGACGCTTTGCCGTTTCCGAGTATCTTCAAATTCACTTGTCATTGCCGCCTTACTCAGCCTTCTTAGTGCATGTAGCGGAGCTGGTAACGAACAGATTGCAGCCAACACTCTTGGCCTTAACATCGAAATCATCGAGGGTAACGACCAAAGTGCCGTCCCTCTCCGAAACTTTGACTACGACCTCAAAGTTAGAGTGACTAATGCGATCACGGGCGATCCGGTACGTGACATTCAAATTGATTTTGGATTTAAAGACCCTGCTGCGGTCCAAGGTGCCAAAATACTAAACCCAAAAGTTGAAACGGACGAGGATGGCTACGCTACTTCTCGAGTGAAAGCGCCATCTGAATATGGCTTACTCTTCCAAGTTGAAGCTGTGATTTTCTCGACGGTTAACAAAGCTTACTTTGATCTTAGAACCATTGACTCACTCGCCTGTTTCAAGCTTGACGCCAACACGACTTCAGCCGGGAATATTGTCGTAGCCGGAAATGATTTTGGAATCCGCGTTGAGTGTCTCGATTCCTACAATAACCTGGTCAGAGACTACAACGAAACCATCAACCTCGTTGTGGATTTCGAAACTAAAAAATCTTGGACAGGACAAAATTGGACTTTTTATAATGTCGAACAAGAAAATGATCTTGATCTATCATGTACATTTAATGAGGGGGTTTGTATGCTCCCCAATGCCTTCGAACTCAAGGATAGCCTCGTCAATGCCAAGATGAGTGTGGGTGATGGTGAAGATGGATTTGGCGACACCTTTAAAAAGACTATTATCGTTAATAGCGGAGCACCTGTTGGCTATGTGATCGCAGACAAAGCCAACGGACCTGCGGGAAGCGATGGCGATCTGGCTACCACTGCAGACAATGCTATACCCTACGACACTTCAACAGATATCGTCGTCAATGCGGATGAAACTTCGAGAGAGTTTCATGCCGCTATCGTGGATTCCGCTGGAAACTACTTGGGGACTCCTAGTGGCTCATCGATTTCATGGGGCCAAAGCAACGTTGTTCCAGCTGACCCTGATGCCGTTGCTTCGGATGTGATGAATTTGTCTGGCAATGTCTCCATGCAGACGTTCGTACCACAAAGAACTGGGGACGGTGAAATCGTTATCACAGACACTTCCGCTACTCTGCCAAACTTGGTTCAGGAATTTTTTGTGGAGCGTGGAGTGGCGGCTCAATTTGATTTCTATGTGGCTGAAGACGGCGCGCTAGCCACTGATCCCGTGAACGTCATTAGAGCTGGTTATCCTGCAAGGGTTCACCTCACGGCTAAAGATGCCAAAGGCAACCGCCTACGCGCAGACTACCAAGGGGCTAACGCATTCTCCGCAGTAGCACTTGTGAGTTTTGAGGCTGCGGAGACATCACGATCTGCCCCCTACCCAGCACAAAGATACGGCTTCCCTGTGGTTCCTTTAAAAGATCCAAACTTGAATCAAAATAAAGTCAACGATCCAAATCCAAGCGCTAGCGAGAGCACTGCGCTTAGAACTAGTAATGGATTTGTCTTTTTTGAAAATGGACAAAATACAGACAATGTTCCATTAGTTACCTATTTCTTCGATTCAAAAGGAAGTTCTGACCCGAAACTTAATGTTAATGTAGACCTTAGCTTTGCTGGGCAAGGCGTGATCAACCGGACGATTGATCTAACCGTGTTGCCGGGCTTAGATGTAGGTAAGAGCGCTGATTCGATCTGGTTGTTCAAAGGCGTGACTGGAAATGCTTCTACCTACGACTATTCTGCTGCTGAAGCTCTTCTCTGCCCATTCGATCGATCAGAATGCAATTGGGTTGTCGCTGCTAGCGAACCCGACACGGTGTGGACGGCGTTGGCTGTGGACCGTGGAGGAAATATCGTCCCAGCTAACGAGCTCGTTCCCTCAACTTGGACGGCGGGTAGTTTTTGGGGTGGAACTTGGACAGGCGTCACCTCTGCCTCAAACTTAACTCCATTAAGCCCAAGTGCCTTTGGTGAGTTTGCACCCGCGTTGGCTGGACCCGGCAGCATCAGA
>CAZXHL010000035.1:0-12876 GCA_964640545.1 uncultured Bacteriovorax sp.
TCCTTCGACTGAATCTAAATATTTAAAATGACTTAGAAAGGCCCTTAAGCTGGACATGCCCTTACAACACTTAAGCGCGCACAGTTAGAAAGCTTAATCCTCGGAGAGCGAATCGGCTGAGAAATCTTCCAAGGTCGTTGTGTCGCCTTTGATCACGCCGTTTTGAGCCAATTCCCTGAGAAGTCTGCGCATGATTTTTCCGCTTCGTGTTTTGGGAAGAGCTTTGGCGACTCGAACTTCACGAGGTTTGGCAAAGCTTCCAATCTCATTACCAACAGTTTCGCGCGCCTCGTTCTTGATGGTGTCGACACTCAGTTTTCCGCTCTCCACCAACACTTTGGCTTCGTCTGTGAGTTCCACAAAAGCTACGATGGCTTGACCTTTGACTTCGTCCGGAACGCCAGCCGCTGCTGCTTCGTAAATATAAGGGTGAGTGATGAGCGCACTTTCAACTTCTGCCGTGCCAATGCGGTGGCCAGAAATGTTGAGAACATCATCCATGCGGCCCTCGATCCAGACGTAGCCATCTTCATCGATTGTTGCCATATCACCCGTCAGGTAAACACCATCCAATACTTCTGATGTCTTCCAGTAAGTTTTCGCAAAACGTTCGGGGTCACCCCAAATGCCTCGGGCCATGGATGGCCAAGGTTTTTTGATGATGAGAGCTCCTTTTTTATTTTTACCTACGCTTTTTCCGGTTTCAATGTCGACAACATCGATGTCTACGCCGGGAAGAGGGTGAGTGGCTGAACCAGGCTTCGTGGCTGTCGCGCCAGGGAAAGGTGAGATCATTACGCCACCGGTTTCCGTTTGCCAGTAAGTATCGACGATGGGGCATTTCTCATGGCCAATGTGTTTGTTGAACCAGAGCCATGCTTCGGGGTTGATGGGTTCCCCAACAGTTCCAAGAAGGCGAAGCGTCGAGAGTGAATGTTTCGCGGGGAGGGCGTCGCCACATCCCATGAACATCCGAATGGCAGTAGGCGATGTGTAAAAAATATTTACTTTGTGACGATCAATCATTTCCCAAAAGCGATCTTTGCTCGGGTGGGTTGGCGCTCCCTCATAAATCAATTGAGTCACGCCATTCGATAGAGGACCGTAGGTGATGTAGGTGTGTCCGGTGATCCATCCACAGTCCGCACTACACCAGTAGACATCATTGTCTTTGATGTCGAAGAGCCATCTTGTCGACCAATGAGCCCATAGCAAATATCCGGCTTGTGTGTGGTAGAGACCTTTTGGTTTTCCTGTGGTTCCAGAGGTGTAGAGAATAAATAGGGGATGTTCCGAATCGAGTTGCACGGCTTCACAGGTCTTTTCCTGCTTTTCAACAAATTCCCAGGAATGGTCGCGGCCATCTTTTATTGCGCAAGGTTGAAACGCATCTCTTCGAAAGACGAGCATGTTTTCTACTTTGCTTGCGGCTTTATCTAGGGCATCGTCGACGACAGATTTTAAGTTTAAGAAATTTCCTTTTCTATAAGTGCCGTCAGCGGTGATGATGCATTTGGCTTCGGAGTCTTGAAGTCTGTCGGCAATCGCTTGCGAGGAAAAACCGGCAAAGACAACAGTGTGAATGGCGCCGATACGCGCACACGCTTGCATGCTGGCGATGGCTTCTGGGACCATTGGCATATAAAGCAAAACTCGGTCACCCTTTTTCACTCCAAGCTCCTTGAGAGCGTTGGAAATTTGACAGGTCATTTCATAAAGTTCTTGGTAAGAGACCTCGCGGAGGATCGCTTCATCACCTTTTTTGGGTTCTGCTTCCCAAATAAGAGCTGTTTTTGAAGCGTTGTGCGGGAGGTGTTTGTCGAGGCAATTTTCTGACACATTGAGTTCGGCTCCGGTAAACCATGAGGCTTTGGGTGCCTGCCAATCAAGAATTTTTGTGGGTGCTTTGGAAAACTTGATCACTTTGGCAAGCTCAGCCCAGAATGAATCGCCTTGTCGCATAGACGTGTCGTAAAACGCTTGCGCGGTTTGTTCGCCTTGCATGTTGGCTTGAGCGACAAACTCGGGAGACGGAGGGAATACGGATGCATGAATCGTTTTTTCGGTCGTCATAAGATTGGTTTTAATCCAAGCGAGCTGGCTTGAATATTCCAGATCCTCTTAAAAATCGAAGATTTGACACTCCGCTAAGATGCACTCAAAGAGGCGATGCAGTATTCTATAGGTGGGGAGAATTTGTGTGCTGAGGGCTATTATTTTGCGACCACGATTGAAGCGTTCTTCGTTTATTTTTGCGAGTTTAGGATGCTGTTTATTTTTTGGAAACATGGGGAAGCTCATGGCTCAAGATCTCACGCCAGCTGAGCGAGAACTTCTGCTAGGAGATGGGACGAATTCTTCGAACTTTGATCAAGGGGTTATCGATACACCTCCTGAAACAAAATTTGAAATGTCTCGTGAGGAAGTCGACGAAGATCGTCTTGAAGAAATCGAACAGGCAATCATTGGACCTGAAAAGATACCTTACGATCAAGTCTTCGTTGTTCAGAAGCGATTCATTCAAAAAGAAAATCGGCAAGAGATCACTCCGTTTATGTTGGGCGTTCAGCCAGCAGATAGTTTCCGCAGACAATTTCAATGGGGATTTTCTTATACATATCACCTTACTGAAAGTTTTGGAATCGAGGCTGTGCACGCAGCCTTCCTAACAAATTATGAGACAGGCCTCGATGATGACATCGACAACACGACCGGACTTCTTACCGATTTTGGTGTTACGCCTGTTGTGATTCTCGGATCTACATTGGTGTGGACTCCCTTTAAATCAAAATCTGCAACTAGGGATAGTGTGTATCATTTTGAGACCTACTTGAGTGCTGGGGGTGGGGCTGCCCTTGGTGAAACTGGGAATGATGGAGTTGGAATCTTTGGCATAGGCTTTAGAGCTTTTATGAATCGCCGCTCACTTTTAAAGTTTGAAGTGCGGGACTATCTCCAGTTTGGTGGAGCATCCAAAAACAAAGTCAGTCTGATGTTCGGAGGAGCGTTGCTCTTATGAAAAATAAATTGAGTCATCCAATAGGTAAAAAATTAATTCTAGTTTTAGGGCTTTTGGTGTTAAGCCCTTCAGTTGGTGAAGCCCAAAGTTGGAGAAACCAATACAATGATTATGTTGTTTCTGGCCAGCATGAGAAAGCCTTGCAATACCTATGGGGTAGAACCCTAAGAAATACAAGGGCGAATGAACACGTGCAAAGAGCCTTGCAGATGGAGCGGGTTGGCTTGCATCTATCCGCGCTTAGAGAATGGGCTAATGCCGTAAGAGCTAATCCAAGACTTCGAGTGGCGATGGAAGGTTTCGGCCAATCTGCAATACGCTGGGATCGTCTGGGATCGGTAAACTCGTTGGTGAAAGCTGCCAATGCCTCCGGAGTAAGAGCAAGTTCATGGACACCTGCCTTTAAGTTAGCCGCTTCTTTGAATGCACTTCGGTCAGGATCCGCTAACGCGGCTTCTCAATGGATGCCGACCACTAGGGGCATCTTGGGAATTAGAAATATCGATGCAAGAATTCAGGCTGCATTGCACCTTGCTAGTCTTCAGGTCTACTTCGGGCAAACAAGACAAGCTGTGACCACTTTAACTTCTGCAGCAGCAAATGAAAAATCTGCAAAGTATGGAGTGTTGAGGCTGCAGGCTGCTCGGCTGTATTATGATTTGAATCAGTTCACTCCGAGTCTAGAACAGCTCGTATCACTGCCTCGCAACTCAGGATCTTGGTATCAAGGGGTCTTGACGGGGGCTTGGTCAGCGTATCGTTTGAAAGATTTTAACTTGGCTTTAGGTCAGTTGTTGACCTTGCATAGTCCATACTTGGATAGCAAGTATTCTCCTGAAACTTATGTTTTGGAGTCGGCGACTCTTTTTCAGTTGTGTCACTTTAAGTCGGCATTACGTAGCCTTGAGACTTTGAAAGATAAGTACAAGGGCGTGGCAAATGCCGTTTCCAGATTTCAAAGATCATATACAACAGCATCGAGCCGAGTGAATGCCGTTATCGGATATGCACGCGGCACCTCAGAAGGTTTGTCTGGAATCGATAGTCGTTCGTTAGCGTTGTTGATGGATGGATTGCTACAGGAGGAAGCATTGGTCAGAGCTGACCGAATCTTACTTCAAGTGGATCAAGAAAAAGAAAAGCTTGAGAGGTTTCTTCCAAATAGTAGTAATGCTCTTTGGAAAAATCTTTCCAATAGCTATGATTCTGAATTGAAATACGCAACGATCGAGGCCAATCGCGATGCCATTCGCGCTATCAACCGTAAGTTAAAATTGATGGCGACGGATGTTTCCGTAGCTTTTGAGAATGCGAGTTTGGTAGAGCTTGAGGTGAACACGAAACTTCGTGAGCGACTCATTCGCGCTGAAGTTCCGAAGAAAGTCGAAGTTGATTTTGATGCTGATGTAAAAAATGGCTATGAATTCTGGCCCTTCGAAGGAGAGTTCTGGCGTGATGAAGTGGGAAGCTATGCTTTCGCTACAACAAGCGTCTGTGGAGAGGGTGAGCTATGAAAAATAAGTTCACAATTGCTTTAAGCTTGGGCTTACTTTTTTCTTCACCGATTGTAATAGGCCAAAATCGTAGTTCTTGGGGTGTAGAATCTCAATCGAAGGTTGAAATAAAGGTCTCCGAAGAGAACAATATTGAACGATCACGGGTTACGATTCGTAAGAACAATGGAGAACGAGGAGCTAAGCCTCTGCTTCGTCGAGAGAGCATTTCATTTGAAAAAGCTCTAAAGTACAAAAGGTTTGAGAAAACTCAAGAGCTCATAGGACAGCTTGAAAAGTTGATTCCTAGGACCGGACAAAGCTCTCGAAGAGGTGAGCTTCAAATGAGGCTGGCAGAATTGTATTTCGAACGTTCTAAGGACGTGGCCTCTGAGGAGAGTGAGAAGTGGAAACAGGCCGTTATCGAATGGGAGAAATTAGATCCTGAAAAACGAGATGATAAGTCTCGGCCGATATTGCGTACGCCTCAAGCAGATCGCTATCGCAAACAAGCGTTGTCGCTTTACAAAGATCTTGAAAAAAGAAGTCGCGGGAAAGACCTGGGACGTTCTCAGTCGATCGAGCGTGAGGAAGTTTTATTTTATCTTGGGATGACCTTGGTTGATCTTCGAGATGCCAAGTCAGCGATTCGCTACTTGGAAGAACTCTTGAGGCGATACCCCAGTAGTTCCAAATCATTTGCTGCGAAACTGCAACTGGCTGATTTGTATTTTGATAAAGGTAGCTTTAAGGCTTCGAGAGATTTGTACATTCAGCTAGCTGGAGACAATCAGGCCGCAAAACTCTCGGAAGAGCTTCGTCCTTATATTATGTATAAACTCGCTTGGAGTTACTTTAATACCACCGAGTACTCAAAGGCTGTGCTTGCCTATAAGAAGACGGTTGATCTAGCTGATAGCAGATCAACAATTTCATTCAAAATGGAGGCCGAACGCGATTTGGCTAGGACTTTCGCACTAGCGGGACAATATGAAGAGGGTATCGAGTACTTTGATGGACGCGATGAAGATCTCTTGCTGACTCATTTGGGGAATTCAGCTGATCTCTCATCAAGTCGAGGCAAACATTTAGCTGCGATTCGCTACTACTCAATATTGATAGATAAAGATAAAAAATCCCAGCTAGCTCATGACTACGCCCTAAAGCGATTGGAGCTTTATAGAAGGTATCCCAAAAAGTTCAATTTCTTTGCCAAGTTTAAGGAATATGTTGAAGACTACGATGCTGATTCTTCTTGGATGGGGAAACGTTCGAGTGACGAGAAAAAAATATTCACAGAAGAGGTCGTGGCTTTGATGAGACGCGAGGCAAAAGCGCTTCATAGGGCTGGACAGAGAAGGCAGAGCTCGGGGCATCTCGGGGCGGCTGCTCAATATTATGCGCTTTATTTCGATAAAGTACCTTCTCCGAACCCCGATACGGATGAGAACAGGCATGAGATGATGTTCTACTATGCCGAACTTCTCTATAAATTGAAGCGATTCGATGAGTCTGAAAAAGCTTACGCTAGTGTGGGTAAAGGGAAATATTCATCGAATGCGGCTTATGCACGTATTCTTGCTCTACGTGAAGCTTCTATTAAAGATAAATCTAAATCTGAAGATCTCGTAAGTGCCACAGAAAAGTTCATTGAAAGCTTCCCAGAAGATAAACGCGGAAGTGACTTGCTTTATGCCAGTGCCTTTGAAGCCTACTCTGGCGGCGAGAAGGGACTTTCCAAAAAGACTTTGAAGTCGATCATTGCGAAGTATCCTTCAACTGATGCTGGATTAAAGGCCGCTGAACGATATTTGTTTATCTTGGAAGAAGAGGGGGATCTTGATGATGCTCTTAAAGGGGTTGATGAACTCCTGACCAATCAAGAATTGATGAAGGCTCATGGCAATCGTCTATCAAGAAAGCTCGAGCTTGTAAAAGACAAGCTTCAGTTTAAGAAGATCGAAAAAATGGATGAAGACTCCGATTCTGACCGATCTGAAAAAGCGGCGGCCTATCTGGCGCTAGCTCCAAGTTTGTCGAGATCATTGCAGGAAAAAGCATTCAACAACTCTCTCGTTCTGGCTGAAAAGGCAAAGGATCAGAAGACGGCCAAGCTCGCGGGTGATGCGCTACTCAAGCGTTTTCCGAAGTCTGATTATTCCAAGGGCTTGTATCTGGTTCAGGCCGAAGAGTTGGCTCGTAAGGGGCAGTGGAACAATGCTCTTCGTACTTATAAAAAATACATCACACTCAACAAGCAGAAGAAGGCTCTCGCGAAAGACGAGTATGAACAAGCTTTATGGAACCGCATCTTTATTCAAGCTCATCTTGAAGATCAAGTTGGTGTAGACGTTTTTAGGGGGAGAGCCGCCTCTAAAGATCTTCGTGCTTCGCTAACTGAATTTTTGGCTAGCTATCCGAGATCTCAATTCCGTGATGCCGTGATTGAAATAGAAGCCTTCCGAAATGATGTGTCGACAGATCAGATCAATAAAATGAGACGGATGCCAAACCTGAGTTCTGCGGAACGTGTTCTTTTGGACCAGGCGACATTGGCTCGATTGCTTAGGACAACTCCTGTAAAGGGGCGATCGGCAGTTCTGAGACAATGGCCCGCGTCCAAATCGAAGGATTTGCCCTGGGATTTAAGAAGAACATTGGCTCAATGGGAATTCGAGAGTTTAGAGGGCACATATAATGCCTACCAAAAGTATCGCCTGAACTTTAATGGGAAAGCTTTTGCTAGCACTCTCAAAAATAAAACTTCAAAATTGGAAGCTCTTGAGAAGTCTTATCTAGGAGTCGTAGCCTACGGAGACGGTGATTACGCACTTCGAAGTATTTCGCGATTGGCTAGTATGTATGGAGCTTTTGCAGCAGAACTTTCAAAGGCGCCTGTTCCTAAGTCAGATCTTCAATCGTTTGTAGATCCGTTTCAAATGCGGACGAAAGATCTTTTACTTGATTGTTTAGAAAAAGCTAAAGACTTTAAAATCATTGGTCCGGGTCTGGAGTCATGTAAGGGCGCTCTTGGGAAGATAGAACCCAACATGTTTCGCTTGACCTATGAAAAAGAAATGAACCCTGGTTTTATTGCAGATCCCGAAAAGCCACACGTTCTTTGGAGTGAAGGCAGGGAAGCGGCGAAGGCAAGAAAACGATCAGAGTTGATGCTTGCATATAAGGTAGCTCAAGGAGAGGTTTCCGAAGGGCGAATGGAGGAAGATTATCTTCCCTATTTCGATAACCTCATGGCACTAACTCTCTGGACGGAAGGCCGAACAGAGCAAGCCGTATCCACGCTGCGTAAGACAGCAGATGTTGGTGGTTCTGATCTTAAAGGTCTGAGACGTTCGGCTTCGATGAATTTGGCTGCGATCTTTGTCAAAACAGGTGATTATGCTGAAGCCAAGACGTTGATCGAAGGGCTCTCAGACGACTCACCTGAGGCAGCTTACATTGGCGGTTCAGCTCATGTTGGAGATGGGGACTTCTCAGAAGCGGCTAAGATCTACAAAAAGGCTTATGACAAGTTTAAGAATGCCGACTTTTTATTCCACCAGGCTCTCGCGGAGAAAAAAGGTGGGAAAGATGATGATGCTGTGAAACATCTAAAAAAATATATTGATTTAGAAACACCTGTGGCGAGTCATATATCAAGACGACTTTTGAAAGAGTGGAGATAATTCGAAAATGAGAATCTATTTAATGTTGATAGGGCTTTTTCTCTCCAGTTCTGTGGCTTGGGCCCAGTCTGGTAACTATTCCCAAGAGGGATGGATCATTAGACGTACCAAAAAAGGAATCATCAAAGTTCCAAAGAAGCAAAAGTTTCGATTCGAAGGAACTCAGATCGACGGCGGTGTTTCGCGTCCTTCAAATAGTGTGCTTGGAACTAGGGTGCAAAGACAAAACACATCTCTGATTCCTGTAAGAACTTCCTTTAAAGAAGAATTCTTAGGGGCGAGCGGGCTTCAGGAAAGGTAATCGACATGGCACACGTTTTAGAAATCCAAGTATTTGATGAAGACAAACTTTTGGTAAAGGCGAGTTTTGATCAATCAAAAATCGTCATCGGCCGAATCCTTTCTGCAGATTTTCGTGTCCCTGATTCACGAATCTCTCGTATTCACGCTCTTTTAGAGCGGCTAGATGATGGAACGGTACGCATCACAGACCTCGCTTCGACGCACGGAACAAGCGTGAACGGCGAGCGTGTGATTGAAAGAGTGATTGGTCCTGCAGATGAAGTGAAACTTGCGGGCCTAAAGCTGCAAATGAATTACCGCACGACTGTGCCAAGAGAAGCCGCTGAATTTCCGGCCGCAGCCAATGTGATTCCGCAGAGTGTACAGTCGCCAAAGGCTGATCAGCCTCAAGCACCAATTGCGCCAATGCCGTCTTCTGCACCGCAGGTGAAGGTGAAGGAAAATCGAGATCCCACAGTGATTCGATCCTTAAAAGATTCTGCTAGAGGAAGAGGGGTGCTAAGTGCCTCTGCTCGTCCAAGCAGTGAATTAGAAGTTACAGTGTATTGGGAAGAAACGGTTTTGAACGTAGACCATTGCCGTCAACGCAAAAAAACGATCCGCATTGGAGAGGCTGAAGGTAACGATTACGTAGTTGCTTCCCATGTGTTGCCAGCGCATTTTGATTTTATCAAAGTAAACGGTAGTGAAGCCGAGATTCAACTTCACCCATCAATGCGGGGATCGGCGAGGGTAAGCGGTGATGTGATTCGCCTCGAGGACGATCCAGAGTCAAAGGCTGCATTACCTACTTCCGTGAGAATCAGTGGCTCAGATATCGCGAAGATCCAAGTGGGTAGTGTTCACTTTTTCTTGATGTTTGTCGGGGAGCCCCCTGCGATTCCTCGAGACGATATCTTTGACCAGGGCAGACTGTTTTGGTTCTTGCAGATTTTCTTGTCGCTAGTGGGGCTTGCTATGATCGCCTTCTCGTCAATGTGGAAGCCCGCTATTGAAGGACGAGTGAAGGAATTTCCTGAGCGTTTTAGACGTGTGATCGTTCAGACGTATAAAGCGCAGACCAAGCAGATCCAAGGACCTAAAGCTGTGACTGGTGCCAAAACCCAGAATGCAGAAAAAGTAACAAAAACTGCGACACAAGGTGGAAACGAAGGTGCAGGTTCGAAAGCCAAAGGTCCAGAGGGAACGAAAGGCGTCGAGACCGCTAAGAAAAAGACAGGCGTCAACAATCGAAAAGCTGTGAAAAAGCCGATTGTGAAAAAACGTCCTCAGCCAACAGAAACTCCAGCAGAAAGTATTCTTTCAACTCTCAAGAACTCTGGCCTCTCAGGAAAACTTGCAAAGTCTTCAGGGACACCTTCGCTTGATGAAGCTTTCCAAGGCGTGGGTGGAAGCTCAGGTTCTTCACAGGGCTCCGGAGGAAAAGGACTCCAGGGTGGTGCCAGGGGCGGCTCAGGTCAAACCGCGGGCGCAGGAGGCTTAGGAACATCTGGATTTAGCAGCGGAGCCAGTGGAACCGGCGCGGGTTCCGTTCCAGGAAAAGGTGAAGTGGCTATTTCAACGGAGAGTGTGAACGTTTATGTTCTTGGCTCTCTCACTGCTGAGGAAATCAAACGAGTTGTGGATGCTCATGAAAATGAGGTTCAGTATTGCTTGAACCAAGCCTTAAAGCTTGATCCGGGAATTAGTGGAAGAGTTGAAATCAGTTGGACGATTTTCGGTCAGGGCCAGGTTCGAAATACCAAGGTCGCACAAAACACGACGGGTTCAGAAGCTCTCGCTACCTGTATCATGCGCTACTTGAAGACTTGGACATTCCCGAAGCCAGCATCAGGTTCAACGGCTGATGTTTCCTTTCCTTGGATCGTGAAGCCTAAGGGAAGCTGATCGCGTAGGCGGCGGTCACAGGGAGTACTACCAGTGTTCTTTGCTGTTAAAATATTATTGTCCGCGATTCTGATAGCCTTTGTGTCTTGGCTATCAGGTCGCGATACGAAGCTCGCTGGATTTCTTACGGCGATGCCACTCGTCTCAATGATTGCGATTGCCTTTTCTCAAGCGCAGTTCAAGGACTCAGCGCAAAGTGTAGAATACGCAAAAAGTATTTTCACGGCTATACCATTGTCTCTACTTTTCTTCGTTCCATTTCTACTCGCCAAACATATCTCGCTCCCTTTCTGGGGGCTTTATTTCTGCGGAGTCGCTGCTGTTTTTGTCGGGTATTTGATTCATCAGAAGATCTAAGGACCTTGCCTTTGGAGAAATTTACCCTAAACTATTTAGCTTAGGGTGGGAAAGGGTTCTCCAAAATGAATCAACGTAATTTTAAACAAACCAGAAAGCGTGGAATCACGCTGGTTGAGCTGATGGTTGCAGCGGCAATCATTGGTTTTATTATTATTGTTCTTAGCAAATTGACTGACATTGCTAGTGTTTCGTCTCAAAAATTTAACCGCTCAACTGATGTTAACTATTTAGTCGGAGAGGTGACTCAACATCTGTCTTCACCTTATAACTGTATCGAAACTTTCAGAGATATCGCAGATCCCAATCTAGATAATTTTCTTCCTCTCTCAATTGTTCGTAGGGTCAGTATCGATCGAAGTGTCGCGCCTCCAACAGTCTCGGTACCTACGACGGGGCGTACGTTGTATATAGGATCTGCTCCCGAGGCGATTCCCTATGGTCCTTCCAAAGCTAAAGTTGATTCTTATGAGTTAAAAGGAATTGGCACGGGGCTGGACTCTTATTTGGAAATCAAAATTTCAGGTGAGGGAGTCGGCAATAGTGAAATGATTAGAAAGGTAGCCTTGGTTACGGAATGGGTGGGCAATGATTTGGTTGCGTGTAGAGCCTTGGCCCAATCTACAACAGAACTATGGTCCCGAGGGGCTGATAGGGATATTTATTATATGGGGCCAGTAGGCATCGGAACGAGTGAGCCGGATTCGGCTGTTGCTTTAGAAATTGCTGGAGACATGCAGGTATTGGTGAAGGACGACGGAAGCGGTGGAGACATTACGGCTCACGCTTTTTACTATGATTCAGACTTAAGGTTGAAGCAGAAGGTCGAAGCGATTCAGAATCCGTTTCAGGCTTTGTCCAAGTTGAGGGGTGTAGAGTTTGATTGGCGCGATAATGGTGAACATGATTTTGGATTTATTGCACAGGAAGTTCGTGAGGAAATTCCAGAAATTGTTCACGAAAACTCCGAAGGAAAGCTGAGTGTCGATTACGTTAAGGTGATTCCTTTTCTGGTCGAGGCTATCAAGGAGCAGCAGCAAGACATTAAGGAGCTTCAGGATGAGATCCGAGACCTTGAAAAATAAGAATGGATCTATTGCTTCTGCAATGGCGATTCTCATCATTATAGGTGGAATTGCAGCTTATATTGCAAGGCAAGCGGTGGAAAATCAGAAAAAAACACTGATCGAAAAAATTGCTATCGATGCCAACACGACAACCCATAGTATCTTTAACTATTTGAGTGACGTATATAAGTGCACAGCCACTTTTCAGAACACACTCACTCCCAACGAAATTGCTAGCGAAGTAAGCTTTGATCGTACTGTAGATCCCGTTGTTATTTCCGCAGCACAAAGCGATATGAAGGTTGAGTCCAATGGCGGGAAGCCCTACGGCAATAGCAAGATTACCATTGGAAGCTACAGCATTACCGACTCAACTCCTTATCCCCAATTGCACATCATGTATAACAATCCCAACGATATGGTTAAGGCCGAGTTTCATCGGGCTTTGAATGTTTATATTGAGTGGGAGGGGACACCATTTGCATCTCGATTGACCAAGTGTCAAGCCGTAGCCTCTGGTGATCAAATTTGGGCTGCCAGTGATGGAGCCTCCATTTATTACATTGGTGGCGCTGCCAAGACGGGAAAAGTCGGAATTAACATTGGTGAAAATACTCCTTTGACCTCGTCTTTGGAGGTTGTGGGCTCTATGAAGGTCTCACAGCCATTGGATGAGCTAGATGCGACACAAAATGCTCGTGTGACGGCGAAACGTTTCTTGTATGTTTCGGATCAGAATCTTAAAGATAACATTGTTGACGTCCGCAGCCCTCTAGAGCGTACTAAGAGGCTCGATGGAGTTTCATTTGAATGGCGAGACGGTGATGTTAAGGACTTTGGCTTCATCGCTCAGGAAGTCGAAAAGCACTTTCCAGAGTTGGTGTATAAGGACTCAATTCGAGGCAACCTGTCTGTGGATTACGCTAAATTAACTGGGGTCCTGGTTGAAGCGGTAAAAGAGCAGCAGCAACAGATCGTTGAACTTCGAGAACAGCTAAAGAGAAAAAAGGCACAAAGCAAATAAAGCTATAACTGTGCGCCGGGAATAGTTGGTGGCCCTGAAG
>CAZXHL010000035.1:12976-23012 GCA_964640545.1 uncultured Bacteriovorax sp.
TGAAGCTGTTGAGGTTGATCGTAGCGCTTCAAAGAGGAGCACCAACTATTCCCGGCGCACAGCTATCGTCATTGTGGCCGGTTTGTGGAGGCTTACTTTAAGCCTTTGAGATATTGAATAATCAGCTTACGGTCTTGAGGGTCTAAGACTCCAGCAAACTTCATAGATGTACCTGGGGCGTAGCGGTGGGGCATTCTTAGAAACTTAGAAAGTTCTTCCTCTGTCCATACCTTGTTTTTGAGTTTGTAGAAAGCAGGAGAGTATTTGAAGTCCTTCACGCCGCCGATCTTACGTCCGACCACCCCAAATAAATTAGGTCCTACGTGGACAACGTCTTTTGAGTTTCCGCGACTGGGCTCGCCCTCATTGAAATTGTGACAGGCGATGCATAGGCTCATCAGATCCTCGATCTGTCGTTGATTTTCGGAGGCGAGTTCGACCTTGTCTTCACTTCTTCGCTCATCGTCCACGCGATTTTGCATGGACTGAAAGGCATCTTGTAACGAATTGGCGAGGGGAGTATGGGGGTAGGCTAGTAAAGCCACTCCCCAAATGATCCATACCTCAATCTTTCGCAAAGGACGATCCTACCGGCTTTTGGATGGGTAGGAGAGGGCGCGAATTCCACTCGCCACATAACCATCCAAGTCATTTTCGAGAACTAAGTTGTAGACGGTAACTTTTTCTTCCTCAAATACCATATCTGTCACTTCTACTGGAAGTCCGGATGCATTTAGCAGCTCGTCTCCTTTGCGAAGGTCATTCGCAGTGAGTATGCGCCCAGAGGAAAGAACAACTTTATGCTCGGGAGTGATCTTAAGAAATTCCTTGTTTTTTGCATTTCCTAAAGTCACCTTAATGACTCGTTGTTCTCTGGTGACAGCGAGCGACTGGACCTCGCTTGGGTAAAGCTCGCTATCGACATCTTCCGAGTCAAACGCCATAACTTTTTCACCAGGGTTAATTTTTGAGATTTCTTTTTGGCTTCCATCAGCCATGGTTATTTTTGTGTCGCCTGTTAAGCAGAAAATGTGTCCACCAGAGGAGCCTACCGTTGGGCAGCCGGCCGACGCTACAGAGAAGCAAGCAGCTTTGAAAAAGCAAGCATCTCCGCCGATCTCTGGAGATTGAATGATCTCAGCCAAACTCTTGCCAGCTACCGCCTCTAAGCTGAGATCGACATCTTTGTCTGGATCCGCTTCGGTGCCTTGAATACCTGCACAGTCCCCACATTTTCCTTTGATGCCGTCCCCGAGCATACAAAAGCGTTGCGCGGTAATCAGTTTGGTTTCGTTGCAGGTGGGTTTTTCTTTTAAAGCGTCGCAGCGCAATGTTCCCTGCCAAGTTGCAGTGCCATTGGGATTCTCAAACTTTTTGTCTTTGAGTTCTGCTGCTCTAGCTGCTGGCAGTCTAACGCCTACTCTAAGTTGCCGGAAGGTCGCATAGGCTGGAGCACAGCTTTCAACGAAAAGGTTCCCAACTTCTTTCTGTTTGGACCCTTCCACGAAAGATGCAAGTTCTGCTTGAGTGTTGGTGGGAACAAAAAGATTATTCCTTTCATTGCCATTAACTCCCGGTTTGTGCGTAACACAGGCACATCGGGTAGATTCTTTGCCTGCTATGGAGAGATCTCCAGGTTGATATGTTTTGCTTGGCAAACGGAAACAGGCTTTAGTTCCCGGCTCTACTGGGAAAGCTTGTGCATTTCCGTTGTTTTTAAGTGCATCTGCGATTCCAATAGTGATTTGTTTGGTGGCTTCGCCTTCGAACATTAAGTTGTCAGAGGCCCATTGAATGACTTCACCAGTCGTTGAGCGCACTTGCAAAGATGGGTCGTCATAGTCGTAAAATTCGACAGCGTCTTTGTTTTGAAAGCCGCCTCTTTCAGTGAAGGTGCTCACACTAGGCATAGCTTCGTCTAGGAAGTCTATGTTCTTGGCGTCTCTTACTGGTTTGCCCTCGCGTCTATCATGCGTATACAAAATTGAGAGAGCATGAGTATTTTTGATTCCATTGTCCACGCCCGGCTGGAAAAGATCTACAAAAGTGTATAGAGGAGCGCGGCCTTCTCTTGGTAGGGCTTGGTACTGTTTGTATTGAATGCATGGAAGATTGGGGGCGACTTGAGGGTTCACATTGCCTGAATAACGCTCGCGTACATCACAAAAGTCTTCTGACCGTTCAACCATCAAGATGGGGTTGTCGTTGATTTCGGCCCGTTCAGCGTATAATTTTCCACCGAAGGTGGCTCGTCTATGGGCTGTATTGGCTATGTATTGATCAGGCGTGATAAATTTCCAAGCCTTCACGTATCCTGACCACTTGAGAGGATAGTTTTCAAAATTAGATACGTGGCCTGTTTTGTCCGTGAATGTTGTTGCAGCTCCAACGCCGTAGATCGGCAAGTTGCACCCAGCTTTCCCAGAGGGATCACAGATGCCACCATAGCCGGAAACTCCCAGAATGGGGCAGGTGTCTTGTGACTTAGGATTTCCTTCGCTGTCTAGTTCTTTATAGCCGGAGTCAAAACGTGCTCCAGCAACATAATCTCGTAGGTCAAAAAAGTTCGAGGGATCAACAACGTGGAATTTGTTAATGTCGCCATTAAAGTTTTTGTCTAACTTAACTGTGAAAGCTTTGATTCGTGCTAGATCATTACTTTTGCTCGTTACCTTTGACCAGTCACTGACTCCGGTGTCCAAGCGCTTATTCGGATCTAGGGTGAGATGGTATTTGTCTTCTTTTTTATATCTAAAGTATTCGTTTGGTAGGCGGCAACCCGAGGTGCTGCCACCACAAAGCGATGCTACGTCCTCCTGGCTGAAGACGTGTTCAACGGGGTTTGTGTGTCCTTTGTTATCTTCTTGTGTGTCACATGAAAACACGTCTTGGGTACAGTTGTTGATAACTTGTTGAAGGCAATTGTCCTTGTTGCCATTTTTTTTCCATAGAGGCATATAAATCAAAGAAAGGGGGTGCTTTGTTCTGTCCCCACCATCACGTATTGATAAACCATAGCTGCTACAAGCGTTAGATTGGAAAGGGTGCCCATCACCTCCATTGAAGATGGGGGAGTTAGGGACGACTTTTGACATGCAATTTAGTACTGAGTTTTTAATGTCGTATTTAATTCCATGCCCGACATAAGCTTGTTGCATTGTGAAAACATGGTTTACCTTCTCGCGTAAATCTACGGTTTTCCCTTTGTCGCAAACGTTGGCACCTTCACGGCAAGGAGTGCGTCCTGTACTATCTAAGTCATTTCCGGATACGGCCGGGGTTCCTGGGTCGAGCATGCCGTCCGCATCCGTGTTCATGTGAATCGAGCCCCAGGCGTCTTGCCAATCAAAGTTCTCAATGATGGCTGCATCACCTCTGTCATTCGTGTCTTGGTCAGGGAAGGAGAAGTCGGGAGGACCTGCAAACGCGGCTTGTGGTTGAAGAAGCAACGAGAGAATAAATAAACCTAAAGCTCTTAGTAGTCGTGAGTTGAAAAAAAAGACGTGCATTAGAGGTACCCCCAGAGTTCCTTAATCTTCTCACTAATTCCGACTAGGAGGAAGATAAGTTTGAGTTAAGTATTTCGGTTTTGGTAAAGATAAACTTAAACTGTGCGCGCTTAAGTGTTGTAAGGGGAAGTTTAGTAGCTTTTCTAAGTCATTTTAAATATTTAGATTCATTACTCAGTACAGGGGGACTGCTGCTCCACTCTTGCAGGCTGGTGCCAGCTATTCACCCCATAGGCCTTCGACTGAATCTAAATATTTAAAATGACTTAGAAAGGCCCTTAAGCTGGGCATGCCCTTACAACACTTAAGCGCGCACAGTGAAAGATTTAGGTTAAGTTTATATGAACTTCCCAGTGGGGAGTCCTAAGGCTTATGCGGAATTTCATCTATGGATAATTTGCGTACTTTTATGATCAAGGGCCACATTACAACGATGGCTCCGATGCCGAAGACGACTCCCAGGATGGTATAGGTAAAGCGCACACCCATTTGGTCGATGCTGTAGCCCATGAGAGGGGCGAAGAGAGCGAAGCTTGTGCGAAAGAGCATGCTGACGATGGAATTGGCGGTAGCTCTTGAGGCGTTGGGGATACGCCAGTTAAAGGCATCACTCATCAAAACTTGTGTGATCCCGCGACTCACGCTGAAGAGCAAACACATGCTCACGGCCCACCACGAATTCAGCACACTCATAAGAATGTAACCTGCAGGGGGCAGTAAACACAAAAGCCAAAGCAAAAGAACGGGGCCGAAGCGTTTTTCCCAGGTGTGAACTCGCTGCGCAACGAGTCCGACTAGGATGTGCATGACGGCCCACACCCAGCCGAAGTGTGTGAGGGAGATGCCTTCCACTAGCCAAAACTTTTGATATGTCCAAACGGCAAAGAATGTGGCGAGTCCCCAGAAAATATAATTGATAGAGATGAGTCTCATGAGGGATGTTGAAGCAAACATGTGTTTGAAGACACCTTTGAAATTTTCGATGTGGGTGTGTCCGTCCATCTTGTGCCGGATGGGTTCTTTGAGTCCAAGCGTAATGAAGAACGGTATCCAGGCCACAATGACTTGGGCCCAGATCACAGCTGCAAATGAAACCATGATCAAAAATCCCGAAACAATAGACGCCACGGCCTCTGAAAAAACATGAGCGGATTTGATGCGCGCAATTCCTCTAGTGCTTTCGGCCCGCTCAGACTTGAGAGGAAGTGAGTCGTAGAAAATGGCAAGGTCGGTTCCTGATACCAGAGTGTATCCGAAAGCTAGTGCCCCCTCATAAACCATGAGTTGCCAATACTCCGTGATCCAGGGAAGAAAACTAAAGCCTACCGCTGAGATGAAGGAGCCAATCACGAGAGAGGCTTTGCGATTGAGGATGTCGCTGACATAGCCGGTGGGGACCTCGAAGAGCATCACACAAATACCATAGAAGGCTTGGAGTTTGAGAATTTCAGCCATTGAGAGTCCGAGGTCCAGAAGGTAGGGCACAAAAATGGGCAGGATGATAAGTGCCATCCAAAAGTAGCTGAAAAGATAGATCTTAGAGATGTTGGAGGGAATGCCTGCTTCGGGAGACTGATTCGTCAGAGGTGGCGTATGGGGGCTCATGAGCTTGTGATTTTCAACGTAAGTGGGGGGTCAGGCGAGCAAAATCGGGCAAGAGGGGGCTTTCAAGCTGGTGGTTTCAACGCGGCGCAACGACGTTTAAAGTGCGGTGCTCAACGCAATCTTCTCTGCTTATCTTCTCTCTTGATAGGCGGGGGCAATATTGCTTTTCTCGCCAGACCGTGTCCTTTGTTCACTTACATTTACATTCGGAATTCTCGCTGTCATCGAGTCTCATTAAGATCGATAAGCTGATTCCGCGCGTGAGGGAATTGGAGATGCCGGCCGTTGCGTGCACGGATTGGGGTAATCTTTACGGTGCGCTTTACTTCGACAAGGCTGTGAAGAAAAAGGGCGATGGACTCGTTAAGCCGATCTACGGAATGGAAGTCGGAGTCACTGTTAGTGGAGCGGGTCCTTTGCGCAGACACATGGTTCTACTTGCTGAAACAAACCAAGGTTTTTGGAATCTTTGTAAGCTCAGCTCTAAGGCCCATTGTGATTTTGGGTATTCTGAAGAGGGACTCAATCCGCAACTTCCCCTGGATTATATCCTTGAGCACAACGAGGGATTGATCGCGCTCACCGGAGGTATGAAAGGAATCTTGAGTTCCTTTGTTCTTCAAGACCAACCACAGGATGCACTTAAGACTCTCGATCTTTTGCAAAAAGGTTTTGGGGACAACCGACTTTTCTTGGAGCTTCAAGATACGGGACTTAGTGCGCAGAACAAAGCCAATGAGCAAATGCGAATGTGGTCCAAGCAAAAGGGCATTCCGATGGTCGCAACTTGCGACGCCCACTATATGCATCGTGACGATGCCTTTGCTCATGAAATTTGGCTGATGTGCGATCAAAAGATTAACCTAGAGGAAAATCCTCGCTCGTCGCTTGTCTCCCAAGAGTTTTATGTGAAGTCGGCTGAGGAAATGAAGGAAGCGTTTTCGGATATTCCTTCCGCTATTGAAAATACTCTAGCGATCGCTGAACGCTGTAATGTGGATCTTAAGTTCACCGATGATGAAGGTCGCAGGATCTATCACATTCCCGATTTCAAAGAAGAAGGTTTCGAGACTTCGGAAGAGAATTTCCGTCATGATTGTCAGGCTGGATTAGAAATCCGTTTGCAAGAAGCTGGGATTACGGACGAAGTCAAAATTAAAGAATACCAAGACCGTCTCAATTATGAGCTCGGCATCATCAATGAAATGGGCTTTGCTGGGTACTACCTAATCGTTGCTGATTTTGTGAACTGGGCCAAAAACAACAATTGCCCCGTGGGTCCAGGTCGTGGTTCGGGTGCGGGATCACTTTGTGCTTATTGTGTGAACATCACCGACGTCGATCCCATTGAATATGGGTTGTTGTTTGAGCGCTTCCTGAACCCAGAGCGTCTCTCGATGCCCGACTTTGACATCGACTTTTGTCAGCAACGCAGGCATTCGGTGATCAAGTATGTGGCAGAAAAATACGGACAAGAACGCGTTTGCCAAATTGTAACCTTCGCCAAGGAGCAGTCGAAGAACGCGATCAAAGACGTGGGCCGTGTCCTCGGGCTTAGCTTCGGTGAGACCAACCGGCTCACGAAGCTCATTCCATCTGTGCAGATGAAGCCACTCACCATCAAAGAAACGATGGATGAGGTGGATGAGTTTGTGCAAGTGACTCAGGAGAATCCGAAGGTCAAGCAGACTGTCGACCTGGGCATGCGCATCGAAGGCGCCTTAAGGCAGCCGGGTGTCCATGCAGCCGGTGTCATCATTGCCAGTCAATCATTAGACAATCTCGCGCCTCTTTCTCGCGATGTGAACGGTAACTACATTTGTCAGTGGGATATGAAAACAAGTGAGGAAGCTGGACTTGTGAAGTTCGACTTCTTGGGACTTGTAACACTCGATCTCATGCAACTCGCGTGTGAGTGGATCAATAAGCGACAGGAGCCTGAAGCTAAGGGATTGAAGTACGACAATATCCCCATGCATGATCCGAAGATTTATGAACTCATTGCGGCGGGTGATACTTTGGGTGTGTTCCAGCTAGAGAGTTCGGGCATGCAGAATCTTTGTGTGCGAATGAAGCCCGACCGATTCGCTGATGTGAGCGCGATTGTAGCACTCTTCAGACCAGGTCCACTCGATGCGGGAATGGTAGACGACTACATTTCTAGGAAACACGGTAAGACCGAAGTCGAAGTGATGTTCCCGGAGATGGAAGCAGTCCTTAACGAAACCTACGGAGTTATCGTTTATCAGGAGCAAGTTCAGGCTCTTGCGAAAGTCATTGCAGGGTACACTCTCGGTGGTGCGGATCTACTTCGCCGAGCAATGGGTAAAAAGATTAAGGCCGAGATGGAGGCGCAGCGTGCGATCTTTGTTGATGGCGCGGTCGAGAAGGGGCATCCGAAGGATAAGGCTGGAGAGCTTTTCGATCTGATCGAAAAATTCGCAGGCTATGGCTTCAACAAGTCCCATACCATCGCCTATGGAAAGTTATCCGTTCAAACAGCGTATTTAAAAGCCGTGTATCCGACGGAATTCTTCACAGCGCTGCTCACAATTGAAAGTGACAACACCGAAAAGCTTGCGCGCTACATTCAAGACGCGCGTTCAAGAAAATTAGAAATTCTTCCTCCTGATGTGAACGAATCACTTAATGACTTCGCGATTGCCAGTGAAGGTGTGATTCGGTTTGGACTTGCTGCGATCAAGGGCGTGGGTGATATCGCGGTTGATGAGATCATTCGCGCGAGGAACGAGGGCGAAGCCTTCAAAGATATTTTTGAATTTTTGGAGCGAGTGAACCTTAAGAAGATCAACAAGCGCGCTATGGAGTTTTTGATCAAGGCAGGTGCTTTTGATTCTCTAGGCGATAGTGGGCCCAACGCCAAACCTGTAAGAGAGCTTCGCGGGTATTATCTGGCTAACATGGAAAAATGTATCGAGTGGGCGCAGAAGATTGCTGAAGAAAAGGAAGCTGGCCAAACTTCTCTATTCGGAGGGGATGAGGGGGCTGCAGCTTTTGGATCTCAACAAGGACCAACGATGGCGGAAGCCTTGGTGATTACTGAGAAAGAACAGTTGTCTTGGGAGCGTGAGTTGCTAGGAGTTTATGTGAGTGGATCACCACTCGATCGTTACGTGGAAAGGGCAAAAGTCGCAGGAGCCATCCCGGTTTTTGAACTCGCAGAAAAAGCACCAAAGAGTAACAATACTATCGCAGTCGTTGTGAGTGATCTTCGAGAGGTGAGAGTCAAGCGTGGACGAATGGCTGGAGAGAACATGGGGATTTTGAGGCTTGAGGATGCTAGTGGATCTGTGGAGTTGATTTCTTTTCCTGAACATTACAAAGAGTTTCAGTCTCTTTTTAAAAGTGGATCGCCGTTGCTAGTTACGGCAGAGCTTGATTTCGAAGAAGACAAACCAAAACTTATGTGCGGAAAAGTTACGGTTCAGGGGAGAATCTCAGTAGAGGATCTTAGTCTCGTTGAAGAAAAGCACCCTCACACTGTAACTATTTCTGTTGATGTCGACCGCGTCGAGGGCAAGTTCTCTGTGGAAAGTTTGTACGTCGAAATGGCGAATATTCTTCGAAAGCACCGCGGGAAAACTCCCGTGAGTATGTCGATTTTGAAGTCTGGGGTCTTTGATACCAAGCTTGAATTGGGGCCTGACTATCATGTCCAGTGGGGCACGAATCTCAAGGCTGAGTTGGAGCAGATCATTGCTCTTCCTGGCGCACTTCAGATCGAAGCGCGTCACTAAAAGGGCATCGCCTCTTATATTTGTGGCTATTTGCTTACTCTGGCGATATTGCCCTCACTTTCAGTCGTGTTAATATATCTAGTATGGGCATAGGTGAAATTTCATCAAAATGGCAGCGTTTCGTGTTTTTGGGATTGAGTGTGGCGACCCTCACGCTTGCGGGATGTGTTTCTCCGCAGCGTCGTGATAACGGTGGAAACAAAGTCGCCCAAAATAGAAGTCGTGTTGAAGCCCAACAAGAGGGTGTCGAGATTCCAAAAGTTGAGGGGTTGAAGAAACGATTGTGGATTCTCGATTTTCATGTGTCTGCAGATCTGCCTAAATCTTTAGAGCGCATGCCGCTTTCGCATTTTCTGCGTAAAGAACTCAGCGAGGTTATGCTCGCTGAAGAGAACAGCGCTTTTGTTCCTGTTCTGACTGATACCACGACCCTTCAAGACTTGAGAATTGATTCCATGACTCCTCCAGAGGAGGTTTCGCGTGTGGCTCGAGGGACCGGGGTTTCTGGTTACATCCGCGGCGAGATTAAAACGGTAAACGTTGAAGAAAAACTAGACCCTACAGGTTTGATTCAATCTCGTGAAATTTTACTCACCGTGGAAGTTGATTATGAATTGATTGATTCCTCGACAGGGCGAAGCCTTGTGAAAGGCACTCGTAAAAATACTTTCAAGGAACAGCGATCTGAAATTTTTGGTTATGCTTCGGGGCTTAGCGAACCACAAAAGAAGATGGAAAAGATTTTCAACAATATGTCGTCGCACATTTTGAAAGAGCTCAATCCTCACGCCGCAAAAGTCGGTTGGGCTGGGCGGCTACTTAAAATTGAAGGCGCAAGGCTCTATCTCAATGCGGGACGAAGTTCTGGTCTTAGAATCGGGGATATCTTAAAAGTCGTAGAGGCTCCGCGTGATGTTCACGACCCTCAAACGGGCCGCTACATCGGCCAAGCTCCTGGACGCGTGAAAGGCACCGCAAAAGTCATCGAGTACTTCGGCCTCGATGGTGCTGTTGCACTCATTCAATCAGGCGGCGGAATGCTACCTAGCGATCGTGTTGAGATGTTTTAACTGTGCGCGCTAAAGTGTTGTAGAAGCTGCATGGAATGAGCAGTGTTGGCACCAAGTATGCATTGGCAGCTGACATGCAATGTCTATACTGTAA
>CAZXHL010000036.1:0-22954 GCA_964640545.1 uncultured Bacteriovorax sp.
GGAGGGCTTTTAAGATGGTCATTAAGAAATCGTCGGGGCAATTGCGATAGTGTTTGTGGGTCGCTTTTCTAAAATAAGCACTCCATTCGCGAGGCTCGGTCTTGTCTTTGAGCTCAGTGGTCATCCTTACCAAATCGTCTTCTTTGATCTCGAAAGCTACGCGTAGCTTCTTAAGAACGATGTTGTTGGTGATTGGTAGTTCAGGGGGCTCAGTTGAGGCATTCTTGTTCTCACCACGCTTAAACGTGATGAGTTCGTCGAGAATTTTGCTGAGTGCTTCATCACTGATATCACCTTCAGAGAAAGGCCCTAAAATCTTATCAATCTGCTCGTCTTTGAGCTGGTCGCTGGCCTTTAAAACTTTTCTCAGATTTTTGATGACGTCATTGTTCTTCATGGGGGCTCGTGCTAGCAGCGGCTTGTGGGGGAGTCTAACGCATTCTTGCCCGCTTGATGTAAGGACTTTTAATTTGGCTCTCAGTGGAATAGTCGGTAACCCAATTGGACATGAACCACCACTCATTCACCAAATTCACCACCTTTAAATACAATACTTTGCTGGCTCCACTAAGTGCCCTTGTCTTGTTTGTAGTGTCAACGGTTAGCGCAAATGCTTGGGCTTGTGATACCTATAAAATTAAGGAAATTCTTGAATCTGGAGGATATGCCACCGTAGATAACTCATGCTCGACCTACGATGTTCGTAGGCTTGCAGAGGTCGGTAAAGAGCGATTGACAGTAAAACTTGCGGGGTTTTCTGGGTACGATGCCAGAAGAATCGCCGAAGAGGGTGCAAGCTTATTTGCCAGTGCATCTGATTTCTCGAGCTATGACATGCGCCGAATTGCGGAAGAGGCCAAGTATCGATTGTTTGTCAATTTAGATGGTTATTCGTCCTACGATGCAAGGCGAGTTGTGGAGGAGGGTATCAGCTTTTCCCTTACGAGCACTTTTTCATCCTACGATGCAAGGCAAATCTGTGGAGAGATTGTCAGCCCCGCATCAGGAACCGTTTTTGCTGACGGCTTCTCGAGCTACGATCTTCGCCAGATCTCTGAAGCTGGCTGTGAAATTTCTGGAACTAGTGACGGAGATGACGAAGACGACACGGGCTCTGACCAACCTCTCAGTTACTATGAGGCTCGCCGAATTTTAGAGGATGGTGGAAGTCTGGAGGTCGCGCAACAATATTCGGCCTATGAGACACGTCGCTTAGCGGAAATTGGGAAAGATAGGTTGACGGTTTATCTTGCAGGATTTTCTGCCTACGATGCCAGAAGAATTGTTGAAGAAGGCGCCAATTTCTACGGAGACAGCTCCTTCTCTGCATACGATATGAGGCGTATTTGCGAAGAGACTGTGAGTCCGGCGACTGGGTATGTCTATAGCAAAGGTTTTTCTGCATACGATCTTAGACGAATTTCAGAGGCCGGTTGTGGATTGATCTACAACGACGATTAAGGTTTGACGGGGCTCGAGAGAGCCCTTTGCGCTATGCCGCTTCATCATACTGCATGAGCCGGCGCCTTCGGATTTGCTTTCTCTTGCGTGAGCGTAAACTTCTTTCTTGAAGTCTCTCGAGTCGTTTTCGAATCGCTTGGAGGCTCTGTCCAAGCGCAGCTGCAATTCGAACACTTCGTTTGCTTGTAACCACCTTTGGCATGTTCTTGTTCCCATGGACCGTGAGTGAACAGCGAAAGAAGCGCTTCTTGGAGTTGTTGGGGTGGAGTTCGTCTTGAAAGCGAACGGTAACGGTGTGTGGTGAAAATTCTTTGTCGAAATCCATCAGTTCTTGTCTGATGTCTTCAATCATCTCTTCTTGAAAACTAGGACTCACTCGATATGAGAAATCGTTAAAAACTTTGATGTTCATATTTGTCTCCTTGTGAATGGTTTAGATTACGGTTCGGAAAGGGTAGTGGTATGCCTTCTGGGGCCTTGTGTCTTCGGATGGCGTGTAGACTTCGATTGGAATTCCACGTTTAAAAGCAATGTTGATAGCGGTATCAACGAGGCAGTTGTCGTGCGCATCTCTCTGTTCGGACTGCATTTTTGCATATCCATTTCTTTTGTCCAAAGTTCCCCATATAAGATCTTTGGGCGAAACGAGAAGTTTCTTAACTTTGCCCTTTAGTAGCTTCTTAAATTCCAGATTGATATCAAAGCTAAGTTTTTCGTCCCGCTGGGATCTGGCAATGGTGATCGTTTGCTGCGATCTTTGCTGAAGTCTGTCGCGAGCATCAGCAATTGCTTTTTCAGCCGAAAGCTGACCAAGATCTTCTACGGAGCAATGCAAGTCTTCCAGACATAGCAGTCTGTCGATCAATTGCTTTCGTTGTGAAAGCCCGGAGAAAAAGACGGGACCTGAATGTTGCCGTAATAGTGGTAGCAGTCTCATTAGTGATTGCGCACATGTAAGTCGTCTGAGTTCTTGATTCTGAAAAGTGCCCAGCCCATACACACTCGTCTTGGTGAGTCCGACGTGAACGACCAAGGCTTGATTGATCCAGCTCGAAAATAGTAGCGGAGCCAGATGGAACGAGTTGGCCACAACGTTGCGACTCTCCACTTCTGTTTCTAGCACTATTGAAGCGCGAATTTCGGGAGAGATAAAAAAAGCTTCCCCACGAGCGAGAGGTTCAAACGAGGTGCTATCAAAATATTTGGACATGTCGTTTCCAATTCTATCTGCGACACGCTTTGAGTATGAATTACGTATTAGGTGGTGAGTATCTAATAGTAGATTTCCGAACTGCTTTTTGCGCTCGCTCAGTGAGCTTTGTCCCGGCAAGTAGATAGAAACGCATGGAGGGGTGTCCACGTCTAAAAGAACTCTCCAATTTAATTGATGCCTTCTCATTTGAACCTCTCTTTCTGTGTGTTGTTGCTCTTACCTATAACTATACGGAGTATTCTGAGATTAATAAAATATATAATATTTATGACATATATTGATTTGGTTAATGAAAAAATCTAAGCTATTTCATAAGATGAATTGGCTTAATTTTAATCACTTAATGTATTTTCGAGCTATCGCAACTGAGGGGAGTGTGAGTAAGGCCTCCGAGCAACTTCGCTTGGGGCAACCCTCTTTGAGTATTCAACTTAGGCAACTTGAGGAAACGATAGGTCATCAACTCTTTCTTCGTAAGGGGCGCAAGATGATTCTGACCGATGCGGGGAAAGCGGCTCTGAAGTATGCGAATGAGATTTCGACACTTGCAGGTGAATTGCAGGAGGTGTTGCACAATAAGAACTACCAGCAACGAGCCCATCTTAATATCGGTGCGCTAGATAGCATTCCTAAAGGACTGATCAAAGATCTCGCTAAGTTTGCGATCCAAGAGTTCAACTGCAATGTGAGTATTTTTGAAGGAGTGGGGGACGAGCTGCATCGTCAACTGTTATCTCACCAAGTCGACGTCGTTCTCACAAACCACCACTTGCATGCTTCCTCAGAGAAAAGTCTCTTTACGAGGCAATTCGGTTCAAGCCCTATCTCCATCTACGGAGCACCAAAATTCAAATCTTTGCAAAAAAACTTTCCAAAGTCTTTGGAGGGGCAGTCTATTGTTCTTCCGACTTTTCACAGCAAACTCAGGCATGACATCGACAGCTTCTTCCAACTCAATCAGATTCCCATAAGAGTTTTGGTTGATACACAGGATACGGCCATTCAAAAGCTTCTTGCGGTTGATGGCATGGCCCTCATTGCGGAGCCGCCCCTGGCCGTGAGTCATCTTCTATCAAGAAAGAAATTGATCAAGATTGGAGAGCTCGAAGGGGTAAAAGAAGAATTCTTTTTGACGTCCACGAAACGACTTGTTCAAAATCCCGTGGTGGAGCACATCATGAAGAAATTTGAAGGCGATTCTTCATTGTATGAAACCTTGTAGCTGAAAGAGTCGGCTTGGAACTTATGCTTTGATCTGATTCGCGAGTGGCTGCCCAGAGGCGAAGGCTTGGATGTTCTCAAGGGTTGTATTGGCGATGCACTCAACAGCATTTGACGTGAAAAATCCTTGGTGCCCTGTGATGAGAACATTTGGAAAGCTAAGAAGTCTAGAGAACACATCATCGTCGATGATGTGTTCCGATTGGTCTTCGAAGAATAAGTCTTCTTCTTCTTCATACACATCAATGCCAAGGTAGCCTAGCTTGCCGGTCTTGAGGGCCCGAATCGCGGCTTTGGTGTCGATGAGAGCGCCACGTCCTGTGTTGATGAGCATAAGGCCATCTTTCACTTTGCCTAGGGCCGCATCGTCAATGAGGTAATGAGACTCAGCGTTCAGCGGGCAGTGCAGAGAAATAATGTCGGAAACTTTGAGTAGGCTATCGAAGTCTATATATTCTACTCCCATGTCCTTGCATTCTTGGTTGGGGAATTTATCGTAAGCGACGACCCTGCAAGCAAAGCCTAGTAATATCTTACAAGCTACGGTTCCAATTTTTCCGGTTCCTATAATCCCAACCGTCTTCCCTGCGAGATCAAATCCCATCAGTCCTTCGAGAGAAAAGTTTCCTTCGCGTGATCTGTTGTAGGCTTTGTGGGTTTTTCTATTGAGTGTGAGAATCAGTGCGATGGCATGTTCGGCAATGGCGTGGGGGGAGTAGGCCGGGACTCGTGTGACGGTGATTCCAAGCTCTGCGGCCGCCGTGAGATCAACATGGTTGAACCCGGCAGATCGTAAGGCGATCATCTTCGTTCCGCCATCAGCTAGGACTTTAAGTGTGTCTTTACACAATTGATCACTAACAAAGGCCGAAACAATTTCTGATCCAGCGGCAAGTTTGGCTACCGATGGATCAAGATGAGCATCAAAATATTTTAACTCGTAGCCATATGAAGCGTTGGCCCTCTCTAAAAAAGGTTTTTCAAACTTGTGTGCGCTAAAAATTGATACTTTCATGATGACTTTCCCGCATTGTCTACGAATATTTGGTTTTTATCAATGAGAGATTCACCGACGGCATCGTCTGATATAAGCTTAGGCTGTGAGAAATAAGTTCAAGATCGCCTCAAATAGGCAGCAGCACTATTTGTTTCCCATTCCAGTGATCGAAGATAAGAAATTCCTCATTGAAACCGAGAGTTTGAATGAGGCGCAGCTGCTACAGAGGCTGCTGGAAGCTGGCTGGATCGTTTTTAATGATGAAGCCCCCTCAGAGTTTTGGATGGAGGAGGGGCTGCATGCTGATGGAAGGACCAGGCGTTATACCCCTGATTGGTCAAAGCTTGTGCTTTCGTATTTTCCGCGAGACCTTGGAAATGATGAAATTCAGGCCGAAAAAGATGAATTCAAGATGACTCGTCTTGAAAAGGTCGTTAGCAAGGCGCTCTCCGAGTTGATCCAGTATCAGTCTCAATCTGATGATCAGCCTCTATCACAATCGTCAGGCGAAGTTAGGTCAGACGATGAGCAGCAACTGCTTGAAAAGTTAAAAAACAAAATCCAGGCGCAAAAGAATTGCCGAACTTGTCAATCGTTAGGAATAGCTAAAGTAGACTTTAGTCTTTTGTTTAATCGTATCTAGATTGTTTTTGGGCCTGGTGATATCTAGTGGGCATGGAAAAACTTCTAAAGCATCCTTACTTTGATCGAGCGATCTTGATGCTGATTTTTATCAACTCTGTCACCCTAGGTCTCGAGACCTCGCCGTCTATCGTCGCTAAGTATGGTTCCGCTTTATTTTTGGTCGACAAGGCGTGTTTGTGGATTTTTACTTTAGAATTAACGCTTAAGTTTTCAGTGCTTCGATCGAAGACTCTTAAGGATGCGTGGAATATTTTTGATTTGGTGGTTGTGGCGATTGCCTGGCTTCCAGCTGCGGGAGCTTTTTCGGTCTTGCGTTCGCTGAGGGTGCTTCGGGCCTTGCGCGTGATTTCCACGGTGCCTCGACTGCGTAAAGTTGTGTCTGGTCTATTGAACTCCTTGCCAGGCTTGGGAGCGGTTTCTACGATCATTCTGCTACTTTTTTATGTTGGGGCCGTTATTTCGACAAAGCTGTTTAGCGCAAGTTTTCCGGAATGGTTTGGTTCTATTGGCGCTAGCTTCTATAGCCTTTTCCAGATTATGACTCTCGAAAGTTGGTCGATGGGAATCGTCCGGCCTGTGATGGAAGTCTATCCTTACGCCTGGACTTTCTTTGTTCCATTTATTCTGGTAACGACTTTCACAACGCTCAACCTGCTGATTGCTGTATTGGTGAATGCTATGCAGGCTGAGACGGAAGAGGTGGCCGAGCAGCGTGCTAGGGAGAGTCATGATGAGCGTGTTCAGATGAAGGAAGAAATTACTGAAGTTAGGCGTTTGCTGGAAAAGTTAGTGGCTGATAGCGCCGATAGAAAGTTAAAAGCTGACGTGTAGATTGCATTTTAGGACGAGGCGAACTTAACTGGCTAGATGCAAGAAATTCTTCAGAATCCTTATGGAATCTTTCTTTTAATACTTGGCTGGCAACTAGCTTGGATATTGCTGACCTGGATCTTGTCAAAACTAGGCGATGCTGTAACGAAGGCTCCGCTACTGGATATTGTGGTATCCATGTTCACGTGGGTTCCTTGGGGCCTTTGCTACTATCTTGAATCCTGGCAGAGTTTCGGAATCTGTGTTCTCGCTCAAATCGTCTCTATTGAGATTTTTAGCATCACCCATACTCTTTCTATGAGATACAAAGGTGCGAAGATCCGTCATGCACTTGATGAAATCGTAGGACCGTTGCGTAACCATCTTGGTTTGATGATCACGCTTTTGATTTTGCCGATCATGTGGTTCATTCGCTTGGGACAGTTGACCATCTATCCGCTCCAAGTTCTTACTTTAGGGTTTCCGTGGTACAGGCATCGCGACTGGGTGAGTGTGAATAGGCAAAAGTTTGATGGGCTGGTAGGGCATGATCTTGTCTGGTGTTTGTATTGTGAGTGGGTCCTTTCGATATATAGCCTTGGTTCTGAAATGATCCGCAATAACGAGTCGTGGTGGTGTCCCATTCAATTTCATGACCAAGACAAATGTGCTAGGTGTGTGAGCGACTTTCCCGATCTGGATATTTGGGTAAAGCCTGAGGGGACGATGCAAGACGTGAAAGACCATCTGTTGGAGCGCTATTGCCCCAAGAAGAAACCTAGGGCGTGGAGCGGTTTTAAGAAATAGTGTTAGTCTGGGAAGTGCTAAGACCAATTAATTTTTTATGGTTCGGGATTCTTTCTATGATCTAGAATTCTATCGAGCAATTTTTGTATGTATTCAGAAAGAGCCTTCATCCTAGGATCTTTTTTCTTAGACATAATTTCAATGGTTTTTTCTACCTCAGCTTGTACGCTGGGATTTTGTAGAAACTCGTCGCCGGTTTCTCTGTGAAACATGAAATTGGCTAAGTAGTTGTAGGGGCCATTAGAGTATCGAGGCAGCTCATCCAACTCTTGGAGCGATTTCGTTGCCTGAAGCATGAGCTTATCTTGAAGAGGCGCACGTTCTTCTTTGGAAAGTAAAGTTCGTGCCGCCAACACCGTTTCGGAATTGCTTTCTTCACTGTATTCAAAGGTACTATCGGGTGTTGTGGATTTCTCAAAAACCATCTTAGCCCATGCTTTAGCTTTCTCCGAGTTCATATGTGGAGAATCCTTGGGGTAGGGATGTGGTTGCTTGATAATGTTCAGGGGAAACACACTTTTCCACAACAACGGATTGGGATTCGTAAGAACGATGTCCCAGAATTTATCGATATCACCCGGTGAATAATTTTCTGGATGGGTTTTTGCATTCTGGTACATTTCAAGAATCGCATCACGGCTTACTTCGTAGGCGGAGCTATCTACTTTTGAACGTTCAACAACGGAGTGGAAAAAATCTGCTTTTAAGCTACTGGGAATGAGTCGATCGTGGTTTTTGATTCGATACCAATCCACTAACGTAACGGCCTTTAAAGCTTCTAGGTCAGCTTTGTTCAATGGTTTATCCGCCGAAGTGTTCTGCAGCAAGGCATCTAGATAGTCTGATTCTGCAGGGAGTGAGTCAGTAGGCATACTTTCAGCTTTGTCGAGAAGAAGCTTTGGGATTTCTGGGAAGTCGTCTTTCCCGCCATTGCCTTTTTTGAGCTCAGCCCATAGACGAGTGGCTGACACAAGGCCTTGGCTTCTGCCATAGGATTCTTCCTTGCTCCAGTTCTCAGCAATTTCCTTCAGCAGCTCCTCAGCCATTTTTTGACCGTAGGTTTCCTGGTACATTCTAATGAGTGCGGCTGCTTTTTTAACGTCTTGAACGGAGTCGGCATCGTTGTCCCTAGCGAGGCGATTGCGAGTGCCTTTGGTCAAGAAAAATTCTCTAATGGCTTTGCTTGGATCGCTAGGAAGACCAGTCCCACTTCGTCTAGACAGTAAGATGGGAAGAATTTCTGCGCCTTGATCAAAGGGAATCTCTGTTGTTTCGCTAAATTTGGAAGTATTGGCTTTCCATTCTTTATGTAAGGCTTCCCAGGCTTCTTTTGCATATTGATGAGTTCTTGGTTCTCTATGTTTTTTCTGAGGTAGGTCTTTTAAAAATCCGATGGCTAGATCCGCGGCATTCAGTCGATTCGCTAGCCGTAACATTAATGAGACCTCTTGATTGGAAAGGGGGTGACAACGGCTGGCCTTATCCCTCCAATGGTTCATACAGGCTTTGCTCTTTAGGCATCCGGCCGGATTGTCACAGTCGCTTTTGACTGCGGAACAGAAAGTTTTTTGTGAGTCTTGGTAGGCTGATTGTAACTGTTCTTCAGTCGGGATGGGTTGCTTCTCGACAAGGGCTTCCATATTCATGGCTGCCATTCGGACCGCATTGTTGGCATCGAGATTTCCGCTCTTTGACGACGCTCGAAGTATGCGAGTCGTCCACAATATTTTATCGCGACCAGGTAGCCGATTGAAAGCCGGATGGTTCTTCTTTAGAACGGCTTGCACTTGAGCTGCGACGGCGGTGGTGATAGGGGCCGAAAAGCTAGTTCCATTGATGAAAGATCCTGAAGCCTTTCCGCAGAAATTGTTGTAGGCATCTTTCTTAACCTGTGAGCTTCGGTTGGAAAAGACTCCGCTGCCCGGAGCACGAATTTCTCCATTCGAGGAAAAGGCAGAGATGTTCCCAGAGAGTTCTGAGGCTTCCACGCGCAGAAGCGCATCGTTGACGTCCATGTGATCTCGGTCGATTCGCTTGGCATCATTTCCAGCTGACTTAACGATTAGACATCCCTTGTCGAGCATCTCTTTGTAAAAGTCTGCGTAGACTCGTTCTTCTTCTTGAATGCCTCGCTCATCATACATCCCGCCCCAACTCACGTTGATGATCGAAGCTCCATCATCGCAAGCTTTTGCGATACTCATTTTTAAATTGTCGGACGAGGTCCCCCCCTCGCTACCGGATTCAGTCACTCTATAGACACGAAGGTTTGCATTTGGGGCGAGCCCCGTCCCATCTTTGCCTCCAATGAGTCCCGATACTGCCGTCCCATGGCCATTCTCATCGTTTGTTGGAGTGCCGGCTTTGTCGAATCCTTTGTGGACTGTTAGCGAAGGACTTGCCATGAGTTCTTTGTTCTTTTCGTAGTCAAAGCCAGAGTCGACAACTGCGACGGTGACGGATCCCGAGGGGATTCTTTGTTCTTTTAGAAATTCGAACATCAAGTCTCCATTGACTCTTTGCTGTGCCCAAAATTTCGCTCTACCATCTGGGCACAATTCATTGTAGATACACTGCCCTTTGCTACTGAGGCCATTCTCTATTGTATCTTTCGCACGGTAGGGGTCCGATGGAAAATCGTGGCCACCATATTGCGGGTATTGATGCTGGACTCTATGAATGGCGACTAAGTTCTTGTTCGATTGTAGTTTTTTGAAAACTTTTTCAGAGTTACCGAGGCTACATTGGAGAGAGAGCCACCTGCTATAGCTCGCATGAGTCTCACAGGAGGTCGGCGGAGTGAACTTATTGGCTTCGGCCTGGGTTCGAAAACTTAGAAAGAATCTGCCCGGAATGTCAGTCTCAAGGGGAAGGGGTTTGCTTAGGACCCAGGTTGAAAAGTCGACCTTATTGGCAGCTAATATGGTCTGGCTCGAAAGGATCCACAGGGCCATGACGAATTTATAAAATAGTCGACTCACCCCTATAGAATGCCATTTTTTCCCCTCTAAAAACATGTATGAATTTTGGGGGAAGCGCTGCAGCATTCTTTAAAGTCGACAATTACACCACCTGGCGCTAAGAACATCCACAGCGCGCGGGTAGCTCAATTGGTAGAGCGTCAGCCTTCCAAGCTGAATGTTGCGGGTTCGAGTCTCGTCCTGCGCTCCATATTGTCATCTCACTTTGTTCGATGACCTGGCCTTTGGCCCTGTATTTTTCATCTCATCTTTAGGTTTGTTGAATAATTGGGAATCTAGCTCCTTGGAGCTGCTTTTTCTCATCTCACTTTGATTGATGACCTGGCCTTTGGCCGATTCTATTTTTTATTGTTCGATTTCGCTGGGGGAGAGGAAGAGTGCTTTTGCTTTTGCGGTGATGCCTTTGCGACGTTTGAGGTGGCCCCATAGGTCGATCCAGGGAAGCACATTCACCTTGATTGGATTCACCGTCTTGATGAGTTTCACGGTGCCATATTCCACAGGAGTAGTCTCTTCTGCAAGAGTTCCAAAAATCTTATCCCACACAATCAATATTCCGCCATAGTTCTTGTCCAAGTACTTTTCGTTTCTTCCATGGTGAACACGATGTCTTGATGGAGTGTTTAGAATGTTTTCTAGCGGACCAAGTTTGCCCACCATTTCCGTGTGGACGAGGTATTGGTAGGCCAAAAGTATTTGATAAGTTGAGATGATCATCAGCGCATCAAAACCTAGAAAAGCTAAAGGCAAGAAAAATGGCGGAGTGAAATAAGAACCTAGCCAGGGCAATCGAAGTGAGGTGGAAAGGTTGTATTCTTGGGAGCTGTGATGAACATGATGTTGGCACCAAAGCACGCTCCACTCATGTTCCTTTCGGTGCTTCCAGTAGTAAGCAAAATCCACAAGCACGAGTAGTGCAATAAATGACATCCAGTTCACGGGAATAGACCAAGGCACCACGTTGTTCGCCCAGCTAAGTAGCCAGAAAAGTATCGCGGCACCGCCCGCAAAAAATACCAATCGCCACACAACGAAATCGATGTAGTTGCATAGTGTTTCTTTGACGGTCATAGGGTTTGGAGTTTGTTTAACGCGATGGAGGGCATAGCTCAGTAGCGAAAGCACAAAAGCTACAGCTGGTATGTATACGTTGAGTTTCTGGAGGTCATAAGCCTGATCGTTCATATTGGGATTAATCATAGCATTTAAGTCGGCGGTATTGACTATGTTCCACTTTGCAGAAAATATGACATATGGCAGAAAATTCCCGCAGAGAACTCGCAACTAGGCAAAAAACTTGGGCAAAGAAGTTGGCGGAGTTTCTAACAAAAGCCAACATTTCTCCAAACATGATTTCGATCTTCAGCATGGTCTTTGCTTTGCTTTCTGCTTTGGCATTTATGCAACTTAAGTCATCCCAAGAATGGTTTTGGCCTTTGCTCGGAGTCGTGGGTATTCAGCTCCGCTTGCTTTGTAATTTGATGGATGGTCTTGTTGCCATTGAAGGTGGAAAGAAGACTCCAACGGGTGATCTCTACAACGAAATCCCCGATCGATTTGCAGACGTTCTAATTATCCTTGGCGTAGGTTATGGTCTCACACAGGCCTTTGCTGTGGAACTTGCCTGGTTTGCAGCTTTAGCAGCTGTTATGACAGCCTATATTCGTTGCCTTGGAGCATCGCTTTTGAATAAACACGATTTCGTGGGTCCTTTTGCCAAACAACACCGGATGGCATTGATCTCCTTTGCGGGCATCATCGTTTCGATAGAGAGAGCTTACGAAAACTACCAATCGCAGGCTCTCTATTATGTTCTTTGGTTCGTAGGTGTAGGCGCAATGATCACATTCGCTAGAAGAGCTTTACGTATTGCGAATGAGTTAAAGGCTAAGGCATGAATCCCGTTTCTCAGCTAGCTCCAATTCTGTGCTATTTGGCTGCGGGAATTCTAGGGGCTATTGGTCAGTATTTTTACAAGATGGGCGCTTCTAGCCTTGGGCAAGTAGCGCTATTGAAGAATTATAATTTATTTATTGGTGCTGCAGCCTTTTGTGGGGTGATGGTGCTGTTTGTGCTCGGCTTCAAGTGGGGCGGTAGGTTAAGTGTTGTCTATCCGTTTTACGCAACGACATTTATCTGGGGCGCACTCATTGCGCACTACTTTGAGAAAGAACACATCAGCACAATGATGATCGCTGGAATTTTATTGATTTGTGTCGGTGTGGCTTTTGTCGGTGCAGGCGCTAAGCAAGGCTAGTGTCACTTTCAAGGCAGTCTAACGCCTCTTAGTGCCAGAGCGGCCTGTCGACTTCTTTTTCTAGCTCATCAAATATCGCAGCAATTTTTTTAGACGGTTTTTCATCATTATGGCCTGTGATGGGTTCGCCGACGACGACGTCACAAAAGAAGGGAACGACGATAGGGTCACCTCTCGGCATCACTTTTCCGAGTCCATGCAAAAATACCGGGCACACCTTTAAGTTTGGAAATTTACTGCAGATCACATCAATACCCGATCGAATCGTGCTTCGTTGCTCCGGCTCTCCGCGTGAACCTTCCGGAAAGAAGATCACAATCTTATTTTCCTCTAGGGCTTTGAATACGTTTGCCAATATGTCTTCTACGCTTTCTCCCTCTTCACGTTTTCTCTTTACGGGTACGAGATTCATGACGTATTTGGAAAACAAAGCTAGCAAAGGATTTCCAAACCAATAGTCATGAGCCGCGACGGCACAAACCCTGTGCACTCTTCCCAATGAAAATAGCGAAAACAGTACAGGAGTGTCTAGATGGCTGTTGTGGTTGGCAACCAGCAAGGCAGGACCTTTCTTCGGTAGACGCTCGGGATGTTTGAGCCTCAGACCTACGACCAGTAGAGTGATGGGGCGCAAAAACACCAATTCGAAGATTAGGCGAGGAATGACTCTAATCATTTTACACGGCGAAGTAGTGAATGAAGTGGAAGTAGATCAGTGCCGTAAAACAAAGGCTGTCGATGCGATCGAGCAAACCGCCATGACCCGGTAATAAATTTCCAGAATCTTTGACTCCGATATCCCTCTTGAGAGCAGAGATCGATAAATCTCCAAAAAAACCGGCAACCGCTAAGCACACACCAAGTGCCAGAGAATAGTTGTGATTGAGCGGAGTCATGTATGGCCCCACGAAATAGAATAAAGTTGAAGTGAGGATGACTCCTCCGAGAAAACCTTCCCAAGTTTTGTTGGGGCTGACCTTTGGGATGATCTTATGTTTCCCGAATAACTTTCCAGAAACATATTGGAAAACATCGTTCATTTCGGTGGCGACAATCAGAAATAGAATAAGAGCTTTGTGGTCGGTAAAGGAGGGAAATTTCAATGTAGCCAGCATTAAGATGTGGCTGATGGCGAAGACGTTAATCATTAGTCCCCAGTGAAGCTCGCTAAGTGCCTTCAGAAAGCCACTAGTCTCTCCAATCAGAATCATTCGTATCGGAAGAAGTATGAACATCCACACGGGAATGAAAACAATCGACATTCCATACCATCCCGTTTGCACAAAGTAATACTGAATCGGAATCGCGAGGTAGGCCCACAATAAAACACGTCTGTCGGCGCGACGAGTAGGGATGAGCGAAAGGTATTCTTTGAGGGCAAGAAAACTAATAAGGCCTGTGCATATCGCGAATGACGGAGAAGGTAGCATCAAGCCGCCAAGCAAGAAGATGAAGATATACCACCAAGTCTTCATTCTGAGCTTTAGTTCTTCGGCTTGTTTGGGGGAGAACTTCAATCCCCAGATGAGTGCGGTGGCTAGGATTAGCGCTCCAAGGATCGAGGCGCTTAAAATCTCAAAATTATCGAGTTGATTCATGCTTTGAGTTTAACCGAGCGTGGCAAGAACACACTATGAGGCGGGGGCTTAATCTACAGAGGCAGTGCGGCAATTCGGCAGGTCGACTTCTATTCTTCCCAAGGATAGAAATATGGAGTGAGAAATTGGATTCGTTTTTGTCTTCTGAGCCTAGCTGCGCCTGCTGTCTTTGCGGCACCCAATGTCTTACTTGTCGATAGTTCCTTTGCTCCGGTCAAAATTTCAGGCAAACAACCCTTCAAAGATCTTTGCTTTTTGATCAGTGAGAATCCTGGGAATTATCCCGAAAAGGGCGACTGCTACGATTCCGTAGATTGGGCGGATGTTTCGAAGTCAGATGTTGATTTGCTCAAGGGGATGCAGGATCACCTGGCTGGAAAGCCTTCAACACTTGCTGTGAAGTGGGCTAGTGTTCTGGTAGCTCAACCGGACCAAGCACAAAGGGTGCTTGGCGTCTACACCGAGGCTGTGCATGGATCGCGTAGTTATTCAGTCTTGAAGAAAGCTTCTTTAAACAAGGCAGAGATCATCCCTGTTAGAAACATGAGTTCTATATCTCCTCAGATGGCTCATCTTATGAACGCTGTAAATGATCCGAAAGAGCTCGATGCCAAAAATTTAAAGCTCCCTCGGTATAATCCCGAGTGCGGACTTGTAAAATATTCCGACAAAGATCTCTCGGAGTTTCAAAACTCCAAACGCACTCTCGAATATCACCATCGTCTTAGTAAGATTCTATCGGCCCATAAAAGTATTCAATTGGTGAACCTTTCACTGGGCTATCGATTGTCGTGGGTGAGGGAAGACAACCCCAAGTGCCCGGAAGAGGCTTGGATACGAGAATATGAAATCCTAAAAAGCGCATGGACCAATTTCATTCGCCAGCACGCCAATGTTCTCTTCGTCGTCGCCGCCGGTAATGAGTCTGAAAACTTTGATGACCCGTTCAAGGCGAGTGATGATTTATGGGCTTCGATTTCGACCTTACCTAACTTGCTACTAGTTGGGGCCATGAGACGTGGAGGTGATCGTTATGATTCCTCGAACTTTGGAAAGCTTGTGGAAGTTACGGCTATTGGAGAGGGGATTCCGGCAAATTCTCCACTGCCGGGTGTTGAGACCGGTTATCCAACAGAACTGCGTGGCACTAGTTTCTCCGCACCTGTTGTGACCGGACAGGCCGTTGGTATACTAAGGAAGTTTCCGAAAATGGGTGTTGCTACCTTGAAGAAGCAACTTATAAAAAACTTTTTGGAAACAAGAAAAACTTTGGTTTTCGAAAGCCTGAATAAACATTGTGGCGCCAATAAGAATGAGGATGCTTGTTTGTCGGTGCTCGCGAGTCTTGTGCAGACGCCCGGCCTATTGTGGGACGACACGGCGGAGCTATTTCTGATTGGAAAAGCCGCATGGGAGTTTGCACCGTTTCCCATGGCCTTTGATCCATCGACTAAGGTGAGTGGACAGATAAAAATGTTCCCCGTGAAAGATCAGATGCTTCCGGGGCTTATACTGAGTCCGAAACTCGGAGTCGAAGAGCTGCTCCTTACTCTTCACCATGAAATCTATCACTTTGCCTCCATGCGCGAGGCCTTTAATGATTTTTACAAGCAAAACAAAGTTGAAGGGTGCGTATCGCCTTACCAGTTAGCGCTTTTAAAAGATGAAACCCCTGCTTATATTCGAGAATATCAATTCTATGAAAAGTCACCGAAATGGTTCAAGAAAGCTTTGTCTAAAGTTGTTGTTGATTCCAGACTTTTCGGGAGCAAGATGAACCTCGAGGAATTTTATCGAAACCTAGATCATCAAATAAAAATGGATAAGAAGTTTATTGTTAGGCGGTATGTTGAGTTGGGACAATATCCAAAATGCGCGGCCGCACTTTTGAAGTCGAATTAACAAAAACGAACTCTGTAGGTCAAAAGGAAAACAACATGGAAGCATCGTTAGAGATCCAAAGTAAGATTCGTACCGAAATACCCATGGCTGAATTCATGGATTTCACACTTCAGTTGCTAGACCAAACTAATGCTCGGGCTTCAATTCCACTGCCTCAAAACAGCAACCACCTTGGCACAGGGTTTGGTGGTAGCCTTTACTCCTTTGGGGCGCTCAGCTGCTACAGCGTTGTTCTTTGCAATTTGGCGGCCCTGCGAATCGAGAACCCTTATGTTGTGATCGCAAGCGGTGAGATTGAATACCTCAAGCCTGCAAGAGGCGACATGACTTCCAACGTGAGTTTGGATCAGGCTTTACATGCGGAATTTTTGGATTCTTTTCACAAACGTGGCGTCGCAAAACTTCCACTAGTAGCCGGTGTGTTTTCGGAGGGCCAAGAGTGTGCAAAATTTGTAGGTCAGTATGTGGTTAAGAAAAATAGAAGATAACCTTTTCCCACTCTTCGTCACATTTAGTTCGAAAAGAGACTCATCATATAAGAAGCATCCATATGACGATAGTGGCACAAATAAAGTGAAATCTTAACGTCCTCGAGATTCATAATACATTTGAAGTTGGCCTTGTCGCGATTGACGAATTCCTTGGCTGAGGTTTCGTTGAGGAATGCGATGCCTTCCCCGAGGCTCGCAAGATTCATTTGCATGGAGGGGTCTTGTATCTCGGCGTGGATGTTGGGGCTGATTCCATGGCGATGAAAGTATTCATCAAGGGCTTTTGCAAGTGGTGAGTCCGGCCCAGGAAATATCAACGGGCATTTTTCAAAAATTTCTTTCGGAGTCAATTTCTTGCTCGTAAATTTTTTGTGACAGCATACGTAGATTGATGATGTCATGAGGAGATGTCTATCAATAGCTTTGTTGGAAATTTGAGGAAGGCTGTCACTGATGAGGAAATCAATTTGTTCGTTCTCTAGATACACTTGAAGTGTTGAGGCTTCTGCTTGTATCAGGCTCATCCTTCTTTGGGGATCGGGAATGATATGATGAGAGATATGTGCCAGGACTGAAACTGGGGTTGTGGGGCTGGCGCCTATACGGTATCTTTTTAAGACGTATTTGTCTTTCTGAGAGGCTTGTAAAAAGTCCCAGCTTACCGCTCGCACTCGGTCGGCATGCCTAAGAAGTTCTTCCCCAAAGGCCGTGAGTTTCATTCCTGCTCTTCCGCGTGATTTCACAAACAAAGGCTCTCCTAAGCTGTCCTCGAATTTCTGTAACTGTTGACTCAATCCCGGCTGTCCGACGCCCAGCATCCTAGCCGCTTTGGAGATGGATAGCTCTTGCGCAGCCGCTAAGAAATACAATAATTGCTGGTAGTTAAAGCTATTTCTAAGTTCTTTTAGTTGTTTAATCTTAATATCACTACCAACAATGTTTGGATTCATAATTATCTATTATTACAATCATAAGTTTTGTTCGACAATAAGATTATCAAACAAGTTATCCCCAAGAAGAAGGCACCCGGATGGTGCGGGGAGACAGTATAGGGAGGTATTTATGAGACAACTTAACGTATTTAACTGGAGGACTCTTGTAGACGTCGATACACCGCCTTGTTTGAGTATGACAGTCAACCTCAAGCGTTCTCAACAGAAGTCATGGGGCGAAAGGTTGATGGCTGAAGTCGGGCAAGCAGAAAAGCTTGTTAGGAAGAGCTACGGCGATCGTGGCGTCGAAGCATTGAAGCTGAGGGAGAAAGTTGAAAACTTTGTTTCTTCTCAGCAATTTCCGGTAGCGCAGTCTTTGGGGATATTTGTGAATCCAGAGATGTCTGCTTATGCGGCTTTTAGTAAGTCCTTTCCAGAACTTTGTGTGGTTTCGGATAGCTTCCACATCAAACCTTTTATCTATAATGACTGGCAGCGGCCCGTCTTTGGAGTCTTTGTCACTCATGGACGCTTAGAGTTTTATTTGGTGAATCATTTTGAGATTGTTCCTCAAGGAGCGTTTGGGGGAATTAAGGAGTTTCTTGGAACTCGAAAACTTGGAGCTCAAAGCATATTTGTGTTTGCGGAAAATCGCTGGGGTCAGAATCTACATGACAAGGCTGTGGAAGAGGTTAAGTCGCGCGGTTTTAGAATCGTAGAAACCGGTGCAGAGGACAGACAGGTCTTTTTGTCTCAACTTCCAAATATTGCTAAGGCTCAACACTACTATGAAGAGCAGAGTTTCTTAAGGCATGCGAAGGCACATTACCCCCTAGAAACTCCATCGAGAATCCTTTCTGACCTTAAAAAGTCACCGTCTCGAGCAGGAACTTTTGCCTCATCGGTCATCAATCCCTTATGGGGAAAGATCCACAGGAGCAAGTTAGATATCAGCATGTATGAGCAACAATTTGATGCTGAAGATGATTGCATCGTGGATGACCTTTACGAGATTGCATTACAGAAAAATATGAACACTTTGTTTGTAGACCCTGGGAAATGGGATTTGCCCACGCCATTTGTTTTCAATAAATCCCCAAACAAGCCCCTCAAGGAGGAAGTCGCATGAAAAAAGAATTAAGATTTGTAAATATACCCCAAAGTAAATTTATAGAAGATTTCGTGGAGAAGAAGGTTGAATCCTGTCAGCATCTTTTCAATCACAAACAGCATGGAATGAAGATCAACCTTAAGGCAGAAAATTTTGCCTCCACTCCCGGAGGGGATGACTATTCTTGCGAAGTTGTTTTGTTTGAAGGCAAGCAATGTCGAAGTATCGTTAAGCATGATAGCAATATCTACAGAGCAGCGTCGGAGTGTCTTGCGACGTTGAGGAGATATTTAAGAAACAAGCATGGCGGACACGAAATGACCCGCAAGGAAAAGCGTGAGCGCATTCACGCTAAGAAAAGAGGTCTGCTGGTAGCGTAGGACAGCAATACCTAAAGAGTCCCCTGTATGGAGCAGCCTGGTCTTTAAAGGAGACCTAGCTGCTCTTCTTTATTGTTGGAAGAAGAATTGTTGGAAGAGGAATAGAGCGTGATTGCTTTCACTTCGATATCTTTTACAGAATTAAGAACTGATGAAAACCATTCAAAGTAAAAGGCGGAATTTTCTTCGTCAGGCTGGTGTATGAAGAAGAAGAGTTCTCGTAGGCCGCTAGCTTGAAGTTCGATGATGCGTTCGAGCCAATACTCTAGCCGTTCTTGGTCGCGGTCTTCGCCGTTCTCACCAAGGAACCTCACGAAAGCCGTATCGCCAACAAAGCTCTGGTGCAAGACTTCACGCCTGCCGAGAGTGTCACTAATCACAGGGAAGGCATTGTGGGAGGCTAGAAAATCTACCACGTCAGTTAGCAATTCATTGTTCTCATAAAAGTCAGGATGTCGTAGTTCGACGCCGATTTTGTATTGTGGAGGGGTTTTCTTGAGAAGTGTTCCCAGGTCGCCGAGAATTTCGTGCCCTTGTTTGTCTGAGAATTGAAAGAAGCTTGGCCCGAGCTTTTCACCCAATTGGCCAAAGACTCTCCAAAATTTGTCCGTGCGCTCAATGCGGTCAATTAAGTTTTTGGCATTGGTGATGTGGCGCGGGATCTTTGGGCAAAAACGAAAGTCACTCGGCACGCTTTCTCCCCACTGCACGATTCGCTCATCGGGAGGGATGCCGTAGAAAGTGGCATTGAGTTCGATGGCTCCAAGTGCTTTCCCATAGTGGACAAGATAGTCCTTATTTCTGGCGGACTCAGGATAGAGCGAGCCCCTCCAGCCATCGCAGCCCCAAACCGGTCCACCGAGGTGAACTTGCAAGGTGCTCGCTTTCCCGGGCCTTCTTCTGTGATCTAGTTCTGGAAGCTGCAATGACAACGACTGCAGTGCGGTATCTTGGCCGAATTTCATGACTACGTGATTTATAGAAGACTTCACTTTCCAGACAAGTCGTTTTTATGGCCTTTTGGCAAATTTGTAGAATTCTTCCTTGCGGATCTGAATATCGCCTTTAGACTACACGTAAATCATGATGCTCCTGCGAAAACTATGGAGACTAAGCCTTTTTGTTCTTTCCCTTTTGGGGTTGGGTGCCGTATTTACTCTTTTATCTTTTTCTAAGAAACGCAAAATGGCTGACCTTAGGTTGAGAGTTTTCTCTAGGTGGAGCCGCTGGATACTTCGACTTTTTGGGATCCGACTTCATGACAATCTCTTTAGTCGCGATGAAGTTCCATCACATGCAAGGGTTATTATTTCCAATCATGTGAGCTACCTGGATATCCCGATCATCGCCAGCTTTGGTCCGACGCTATTTCTCGCCAAGAAGGAAGTCTCAGAATGGCCTTTGATGGGGAGGCTCGGGAAATCACTGGGGATGCTATTTGTAGACCGGGCAAGCCTCATCAGTCGGGCGAAAGCTATCGTCGACATCAAATCTCAGGTTCGGCAGGGCAGGAATGTTGTGATTTTCCCCGAGGGGACGACGAGCATTTCGGGGCCAGTGCGTGGGCAGGTGCCGTATTATGCGGGAGCCTTTAGAGTCGCACGGGATCAAAATGTTCCTGTGGAAGTGATCTATCTAGACTACAAAGAATTAGACATCTGCGCTTGGGTGGGCGAGCAAACTTTTGGAGATCATCTCTGGAAATTTCTTGGAGCTCCCAAGATCACCGTAAAAATTCGCAGAGAATGGATTCCTGCCATCCCAGGAAAACCCTCGCAGCGAGAGGCCTACCATTGGTCCAGGCAGTGGATTAACGAGGGCGGACATGGCTTCTTCAGTGGCGTTAGAAAGGCGGTTTCTTTGAGACCGGACCTCGGTTGGTGATTTTACTCCAAGCTACGGAGAATGTGCTAAGCTCCAAGCTATGCAAAATGTAATAGCAATTGCTTATGAAGGATCGTTCACGCAAGAAGTTGAAGTGGGGACTCACAATCTCACATCGGATGCCGAGCCAAATGACGGCGGGTCGGGGCTGGGGCCGCTGCCACATGACTTTCTCAGCGTGGCGCTTGCGACGTGCACTTCTATGACTCTGCAAATGTATGCCAAGCGAAAAGAGTGGCCGCTCGAAAAAATTCTTGTTGATGTTCACTTCAAAAAGTCTCCTGATGGAGGAACAGTCTTCTACAAGAAAATCGAGATGGAGGGTGCGCTTAGCGACGAGCAGAAGGCTAAGCTCATAGAAATTTCCGACAAGTGCCCCGTTTTCAAGACGCTCACTGGTGGCATCACTGTCGAAATGGCATAGTGGTTGAGATTTAACCCAAAATTAACTTGGTTAGGGTCTAAGTATTTTCTGCAAGGTCGATAAGTAGAGGATGGATCTGTTGCGTTATTTGGATGGTGCCAGTTTGAGGCTGGTGCTAGCCGTCGCACTTTCGCTTCTTCCTCGGGGCGATTTGGCCGCGGGCAATTTTTGTGTCGATGCGATTGCAGCTCTACATTCTGATGATCCCTTGCCCGAAAGCAAGGCTGCTTTTGATGAGCTTATGCAAAAATCCTTTGAGGTGCAGGCTCGGTTTTTTAATGATTTGTATTTCTGGTCATCTGGGCAGCTCGGGAAGATTAGTTATGACTCATCAATGAAAAGTGTTTCAAATCAAGTCTACAAAAACAGAGCTGATAAACCTTTCTCCCTTGGAAATAATGCTGTGTTGTTTGAGGATCGCATTTACTATGAGGGGTTTATCCGTCGCCTAAACCAAGCTGGAAATCTAAACACCGAAACCATACAGAACCATCCATCCATGTATTGGAAGGCTTCAGAGTCCAAATGGATTTATGATGATACTACGGGGCTTAAGCGACTTAGAGACAGGGCTCTTGAGCAAGGGCGACTTTTCAGAGGCACGAATAAGGTGGAAGCAGATTTGCTGAGAATGGTTAAGGCTGTTCTGGATGGAAAAACACTTGATCATGCACAGGTAAAGCAAGTCTTGATTCCGATTCGCGATGGTTGGGAGTTGAATACAAGGAACAAAACATGGATTTCATCCATCATCAATGATGCTGAAAAGGTCTCAGAAAATTCCCGTGGAGATAAGAGGGACTTTGCCAAAAAGTTGATCGCGTTAGTTCATGATTCAGCTCCAGGACGAGAAAAGGGATACCAAGCCATTCACACATCTCGGTCTGACAAAGTTGCAAAAAAATGGGCGCGTGGAGAGGTTTTAACTTTTGAGTTTGATCCAGAGACTATGCCTGCAAAGATTCGAAATTCTCTAGGTGCAGGTATTGAGGTTGCGGGAGCAGGAAAGCATCCAGATATTGAAGTTGTGTTTTTTGAGCCAGATGCCATGATCTATTTGATTGAGCATTTGAAATAGTAGGATCTCGCTAACTCGCTATTTCAGTGCCGAGCCGAGCAGGCTACAGAAGCGAAAGCTTGCGATGGCGAATCCCGCGATAAACGACATAGAAGAAGAGTCCTAGTGGGCCGAAAAATAGAATTGGCATTACGAAGACAATGCGGGCGAGGAGAGGTTTTGATTCTCTCTGACAATCTCTGGCGACCCATCGCCCAATCCACAAATCTCCAAGGATCATATGGTTCCAGGAGCCAAGCACACCTAAAGGGGTGGATAGAAATTCATACATGCTCGCGAACTCAGGTTTGGCGAGTAGGGGCAATAGGTCGGGAACAACCGGCAAGGTCATCCAGGTAAAGAAGGCAGCTAGTATAATGAGGTAGACGTCCACAGCAAGCATGGCTTTTTTGTGGAAGGGGAAGAACAAAATCATGATCCAAAAAGGACCTGGGCTCATCGAAAGGACCTGAAAAATGATGTCGTTCATCACTAAAGGCTACCTATTTTTACCAAATTTTCAATAGGATAGCCTCGTAGAAAATCTGAGCTAGAAGTTGATTTAGGCCATCCACATGAGCTATGACAACCCATGTCCTTCAGACAAGCGCCCAGGTAGCTCAGTGGTAGAGCACTTCGTTGGTAACGAAGAGGTCGACAGTTCAATCCTGTTTCTGGGCTCCATAAATTTTCCTACTTTCACGTTTATATCGGCAAACCTAAACAAAGTTCAACAAATCTAAATACCTAAAACCATAGGGAATCAGATCAGACTCCTACGAC
>CAZXHL010000037.1:0-22524 GCA_964640545.1 uncultured Bacteriovorax sp.
CTTCAACGAGCTTCGCCTTAGAAAGATCAGCTTTCTGCTCACCTTCCACAATCTGGTTGTACATTTTCTTCAACATGGTAATGCTGAGACCAGACTGCATCTCAACTTCATCAAGTCTACTGCCTTGCTCTTCAAGGATTTGATCTAGGATGCTGATCTCCTGAAGCGTGCGGTTCCCCGCCTGCTTAAAGGCTTCGAGCTTCTTCGTCGGATTGCTAAACTTTTCTTTAAGTGCCTTGTAATCTTCAACAGAGCGGCAACGAACTTTTCCAAGCTCACGAGACAAGGTCAACTCCGAGTCTTCAATAACCTGAACATAACCCTTCATTCGACCTACGATACGGTTGATCGTTTTACGGTTGAATGAGATCTCCTGGAAAGCCGCGAACATCTCATCACGCTTAGCGACCAAAGCTTCAGGAGCAGCGTCTTCTACAAGTAGCGACTCAAACTCACGGACCTTCTCGATAGCTTCAATGATTCGGCTTTTATAATCTTCTTCGTTAATTTCTGGGTCTTCTTCATCAAGACCACGAACAACATCGCGCACTCGGATTTTTCCAGCACGGATACGCTCTCCAACTGACAATACTTCTTGAATCCCGATTTGGGAGTTCAAGACAACTTCCATAACTTCGGCTTCGCCTTCTTCAATCTTCTTGGCGATCTCAACTTCACCGTCTTTAGTGAGAAGAGGAATGGAACCCATTTTTCTAAGGTATAGGCGAACGGGGTCGTTTGCTTTTTGTAGAGTGTCAGCAGACGACTCTTCACCGTCAGAATCTTTTGGAGCTTTGCCGGCTTTCACTGGAACAGTTTCTTCTACGTCATCCGCAGACTCTACCAATTGAATGTCTTGATCGATCAAATACGAAACTGCTTCTTCTAGCTGCTCAGAAGAGCTAACTTCCTTAGGAAGGGCGTTGTTGATTTCTTCATAGGTAAGAAATCCCTTTTTCTTGCCTAGGCTTGCCAAGTTCTTAAGGGCCACTTCAGGACTCTGCTTTGCTACTTCTGCAATCTCTGCATCAATAGCACCAGTAGACTTTGTTTTAGACTCTTTTGCCGGACTAGCCTTTGCTTCTACAGCAGCAGCTTTAGTTTCAACTTTCGGAGTCGCCGTTTTAGTAGACTTTTTTGCAGCAGCGCCTTTAGGACTTGCTGTCGCCGTAGTTTTCTTGGCTGTTTTTTTGGTAGCGGTTGTCTTCTTGGCTGCGACCTTGGCTGGAGCTTTAGTCGCAACTTTAGTTGATTTCTTCGCTGCCTTTTTTGCTGCGGGCTTTGCCGTAGTTTTCTTGGCTGCTGTTTTTTTAACAGACGCAGATTTTGCAGCGGGCTTTGCAGTCGTTTTTATTTTAGACTTTGTGACGGACTTTGGAGAAGCCTTCTTAGTCGTTTTCTTTTTTGTAACAGTCGTATTTTTTTTCACAGATTTTTTCACAGACTTTTCAGATGATTTCAGAGGCATTCTAACAAGGGTCTCCCTTAAACTTCGGCAGCATAGCTACTTAGTCTTTGTTTTCCAAATTTATTTTCAAGCTCTGAACCTTTTGAAGCAATGACACCGTAATCATGTCATCAGAACTCTTCCTTATCTCTTGCTCAATTCGAGCAATATCAACCTGAGTCTTTTCCTTCCTTAAGCTATAGGACAATTCCCTAAAGGAAATCAAGGCCTTATCCCTAGAAATCGTCTCATCGGAGCTTTCTGGCGCGACAAGTCCGCGGTACAAACATTGCTTCAAGAGCGGCTCGACCCCCTCTTGTTCAGCAAAAGCATTCACAAAGTTCGTTGTCGGAAGAGTTCCGGTGCGCGAAAACTCCTCAAAGCAGGCATGCACGAGCGGAAAAGCAATTGATCCTTCAAAAATATCAAGCCGCTTCATCCAATCCTCCGGCCCTTCGGGTGCCAGTGAATTCCAATGCCGAATCCAGTAAACAATCAGCTCTTCAGAGGCCCTATCCCAAGAGTTCTTGGAAACAGAGTGATCCTTAAAAGGCTCGTATCTGTCTGAAATATCGTCGTTTTTTATGTTGAAACGCTGGGCGGGAGCGTAACTTCGCTCTTCACCAATTTGTTCTAACGCCTCTTTTAGCTCCTCAGTTTTTAGACCCATAAAAGTCGCGATTGGGTTAAGAAGCAGCGCCTTGTGCGTTGAGTCAGCAGCCTGATTCCACAAACCTTTTATGCGCTGCAAGGTCAAATGACGCCCTAGCTGCTCCTCTTTTGCATCATCAAGGGTCCTGAGAATGAGCCATTCTAGTCCATCCGGGGCTTCATTGAGTTTTTTGAAGGTTTGCTCGGTCGACAGCTTGGACTCTTTGAGCCATTCGTCTGGATCTTTGCCCTGCATTCCAGAGAAAACACGCACGTCCCAACTTCCTTCTTGGAGTAAAGGCAGACTTCTTTTTGTTGAAGCCACTCCAGCTTTATCGGCATCGAGAACGAGAATCATTTTTTTCGTGAATCGCTGAAGTTCCTTCAGATGCTCAGGGGTCAAAGCCGTTCCCATGACTGCAACAGCCGGAATGCCCCGACGGTGAAAAGCCCATTGATCAAAAAATCCTTCCACCAAACAAACAAAGTTGGACTGATTGATCAAAGGAACGGCTCTATCGAGCCCATAGAGAACTTCTTTCTTCTTGAAAAAAATATTTTCTGGAGAGTTTTTGTATTTAGGATTCTTCGCTGTAACTTCTTTGAGGCTTCTTCCCGAAAAGGCAATGATTCGTCCGCGACGATCGCGGATCGGAATCATCAAACGATCTTGGAAGAAATCATAATTGTGTCCGCTATAGTTTCGGCTCAGTCCGGCGTCTTCCGCGACATCGAGAAGCCCCGCTTCTTTCAACTTCCGTGAAAGCATATCCGGGGACTCCGGGGCAAATCCCAGATGTAGTTCTTCTATTTCTTCTTGTGACAATCCACGATCGTTTAGCAAATATTTGAGAGCTTCTTTAGCTCCTGGAGTTTTTTCTTCTTTGAGAACATAGGCAAAGTAAGCACCACTTCTTGTGAGCGCCTCCATTCCACTTTCTCTTTTGGACTTTTGTTCTTTAGACGCTTTCACGTCTTTTGCGCCGATCTTCGGCAGCTCAATACTCAAAGACTCTGCAAGTTCCTTAAGTGCCTCCATGAAACTGAGCCCTTCAACTTCTTCGAGAAATTTGAAAACATCACCGCCGCGCTGGCAGCCGTAGCAAAAATAAAGATTTTTCCTAGCGTCGACATTAAAAGATGGCGTTTTTTCTTTATGTCCAGGGAGAGGGCAACAAGCTTTAAACCCCGTAGAGGTTTTCACAAGTTTTGTATGCTTGGCTACGATCTGGCTGAGATCAACTCGATCTTTGATCTCATCTTTGACCTCGGGAAGCGTCCTCAATTTAATTCAATCCTTCGAAGTTCTTGCGAATGGAATCGCAGTTACATTCCCAATGCAGACTTCACTGCAGCCTGAACCGCCTTGCCATCAGCACTTGCCCCAACTTTAGCCATAACGTGTTTCATCATCATACCCATAGCGGCTCCGCCCTGAGGGAGCGTGTCTTTTACTTGAGCGTGAACTTCTTTTACTGCTGCTGTTAATTCTGCTTCGCTCATTTGCTTCGGCAAGAATTCCTGCAACACTGAAATTTCATATTCTGTTTCTTTGACTGTTTCGTCGCGTTTAAGCTCAACAGCTTGTGCGTGACTTTCTTTGACTTGTTTTTCAAGTTTCATGATGACCTTTAAAGTCTCATCGTCGTTAAGTTCTTTGCGCTCATCGATTTCGATTTTTTTGATTGCGCTGGTAATACCGCGGAGAACTTGAACTCGCTCCGCTTCATGAGCCTTCATGGCCGTGACCATTTGTGTTTTGATTTTGTCTTTTAATGTAGACATTCTACCCCCTTAAAAAAACCAAGGGAGCTGCCGTAGCCGCTCCCTTGCCTTAGTTAACTTTTTTTGATGCTTCCGAAAGCGCAACGCTTACAGAGATCTATTTGTTGTTGAAAGATGAAGGGCGAGGGGCGCCTCGAGCTTTCTTATCAAGACGCTTCTGAGCGGCAATCGCTTTTTTCTTTTTCTTGATAGAAGGTTTTTCATAATGCTCACGTTTACGAACTTCTGTAAGAATACCTGCCTTCTCACATTGTTTTTTGAAACGGCGCATGGCTGAATCGAAATTCTCACCTTCGCGTACTTTGACTAATGGCATATTAAAATCACCCCCTAACTCTTTGGAATATAGGGGGTTCTTCCACGAAATCACCCCAATCGTCAACCTCAATCGCGTGACCAGGCAGAGGTTCCTGGCGACCCTACTCGGTCTCGCGTTCGACTTTAGCGCCGAGGGTGCGGAGCTTTTGTTCCATGGCCTCGTAGCCTCGGTCTAAGTGGTAGATTCTTTTGACTTCTGTCCGGCCTTCAGCAACGAGGCCGGCTAAAACGAGGCTGGCGCTAGCCCTGAGATCAGTGGCCATAACCGGCGCGCCGTGCAATTTTCCAGGCTCGCCCTTCACGGAAACAGAGGATCCATTGATCTTCAGATGAGCCCCCATTCTCGCGAGCTCGGGAACGTGCATGAATCTATTTTCAAAAATCTTTTCTGTGATCGTGCAATTGCCCGAAGCCTGAGTCATAAGGGTCATCCACTGAGCCTGCAGATCTGTAGGAAAACCAGGGTAGGGTTTCGTCGTGATATCGACGGGCTTAATCACATCTGAACCAATGACTCTGATTTTATTTGGAGATCTTTCAACCGTCGCGCCAGAATCTTCTAATAATTGAAGCGGCAACTCTAAGTCCGCTGGGTTTGCCCCCTCAATCGTTACATCGCCACCGGTAAGTTGCGCACCAAAAAGATAGGTTGCGACCTCGATCCGATCGGGAGGAATTGTGAAATCCATAGGCTTCAGAGAATCCACACCTTGAATCTCTACTCTAGATGTTCCTTCTCCTTTTATCTGTGCGCCCATGCTTCGAAGAGCATGGATAAGTCCCGCCACTTCTGGCTCAGCTGCTGCGTTCTCGAGAATCGTCGTTCCTTTGGCGAGAGTAGCTGCCATGATGGCATTTTCCGTTGCCCCAACAGAAACAACCGGGAACACAATATGTGCTCCTTTAAGGCCATTTGTGTGGCGTGCTTCGACATATCCACTTTTCTGCTCGATGGTAGCGCCGAGTTTTTCGAGAGCCATGAGATGCAGATCAATTGGCCGCGCACCAATCGCACAGCCCCCAGGAAGAGACACACGCGCTCTACCCGTGCGAGCCATCAACGGCCCCAAACAGAAAAAACTAGCACGCATTTTGCGAACGTAATCATAAGGCGCTTCGGAAGTCGTGACATTTGTCGCGTCGATCGTCCAATCACACGCGAAATTATTTTTGAAACTTTGATCTACAGGGCAACCAAAATGAACAAGGATTCTCTGACAGAACTCCATATCCGCAAGGCGCGGCACGTTTCTTAATTTATGTTTGCCTTCAGCAAGAAGTGCGGCGAATACAACGGGAAGAGCACAGTTCTTTGAACCACCAGCTTGAATGGTTCCATTAAGTTTTACAGGGCCGTCGACGACAAATTTATCCATTGTTCATTACCATTGCACTTTCTATCGCTCTAATCACAGAGCGCCTAGGCTACTCTTTCGAAATAAAAAAATCGATCTTTTCCGGCTAAGTCTTTTGCAAGCTTGCCTCGAAGCGTTGGAAAGTTTTCTCTCACAAATTCACAGATCCAAACGGCTTGTGCAGGCCCGAGTTCGAATCCAGCGACACCGCCAACTTCCATAGTCATAGAGGCCAAACGCAGCAATTCTCTATAGGGGCCACTAGCATCTGGAAACTGTTCGAGATCCTTAGGATAGAGAGCTTCATGAGGCTCGAAAGCCCTCACCTCAGAATCAGCATCATCTTTAGAGGCGTCGTAATTTTTACCCTCTTGGCCGCTGATATAAGGAGGGTTCGACAAAAACACTTGCACTGGCTCCGACGGGGACCAGGCATTCCAAGAGCCTTCAACAATATGAATCTGTGATTTCATGGACGGAAACTTTAGCAGCAAAGCTTCTACATTTTTCTTTAAATAGGGCAAAGCCTCTTGAGACTGCTCCACCAGAGTCAGAGATAAGACCTCGGACAGCAAAACATTTTGCTCAAGCAATTCATGAGCGATTGCCAGTCCCAAACATCCCGATCCCGCTCCGCAATCGACGATATTCCACCTTGGGTAGAAGCGAGACTTGGCTTTAATTTTTTGAAAGATGTTTTCAGCAAGCTCTTCCGTTTCGGGTCTTGGAATCAAGACTCCCGGCCCAACTGCCAGTTCCAAGTTCCAGAAACTCCAATGCCCTTGAATGTATGCAAGAGGTTCGCCAGCTTTTCTTCTTTCTAAAATCTTAGTAATTTGAGCCGGGTCTTGAGTCTCCTTGAGAACCCATAAGAATTCGTGAGCTATGCCTTCTTTCTCGAAAGACTTATGGAGTTCTTGAATTTTGGAATCGTCTGATGGGGCCATCAAGCTAACTCGTTTCTTAGAAACTACTTAACAGCTTCTTTGAGAGCTTCGGTTTGGTAGTGGTCCGCAAGCGCACGAATGAACGGCCCCACATCTCCACCAATCACCTCGTCAATATTGTAAGTTGTCATACCAATACGATGATCCGAGACACGCCCTTGCGGAAAATTAAATGTGCGAATGCGTTCATTACGCATTCCTGAGCCGACCTGCTCCTTGCGCTTCTGTGCAATTTCAGAATTCTGAGCATCTTGCGCCGCCTCGAACAATCGTGAGCGAAGAACCTTCATGGCTTTCGCTTTGTTTTTGTGTTGAGAGCGCTCGTCCTGACATTGCACGACGGTATTAGTCGGCAAGTGGGTTATGCGAACGGCAGAATCCGTCGTGTTGACGTGCTGACCACCGGCCCCACCGGCACGCATCACATCGATACGTAGTTCGTGTGGCTTGATGTCGATGTCGACTTCATCAGCCTCGGGCATCACAGCAACTGTCGCCGTGCTCGTGTGAACTCGTCCCTGAGTTTCCGTTTTGGGAACACGTTGAACGCGGTGAACACCGGTTTCGTATTTCATCCAGCTATAAACTTCATCGCCAGAGATGCTAAAAATAACTTCTTTGAATCCGCCAGCCGTGCCTTCGGACAAGCTAAGCACTTCGACCTTCCACCCTTTGCTTTCTGCAAAACGGCGATACATTCCGTAGAGATCGCCCGCAAAAATGCTGGCTTCATCGCCACCAACACCTGCACGAACTTCTACGATCGTGTTTTTCTCATCCAGGGGATCTTTTGGAAGAAGTAGAATTTGCAATGCCTTGAGGTCTTCCTCAAGCTGAGGCTCTAGCAAATCAATTTCCTCATGAGCCATCGCCTTAAGGTCAGGGTCTTTTTCATTGGCGACTAGGTCTCTAGCCTCTAAATAGTTCTTAAACTTTATGGAATATTCTCTATAGGCAACGACCAACTTTTCAAGGGCTGCACGCTCGCGCGAAAGCCTTTGAAAAGTTTTCTGATCTGAAATCACTGCAGGCTGACTGACTTGCTCCGTCAGAAAATCAAATTGCTTTTCTGATTCTTCAAGCCGAGCCTTAAGCTCAACGGGTGTTTGGTGCGCCATATATTATTCCGTAACGTTACGAATTCATATTGTCGATGAACTCTTGGTTTGTTTTGAAACGGCGGAGTTTGTCGAGAACAAATTCCATGGAGTCAATAGGGCTCATCGGAGAGAGAACCTTACGAAGTATCCAAAGTTTTTGAAGAGTGTCAGCAGGAACGAGCAAGTCTTCCTTACGAGTTCCTGACTTGTTCACGTCAACACATGGGAAAATACGTTTTTCCATGAGCTTACGATCGAGCGCGATTTCTTGGTTACCTGTGCCCTTGAACTCCTCGAAAATCACTTCGTCCATGCGGCTTCCAGTGTCAATAAGGCCTGTCGCGATGATGGTAAGTGATCCGCCATTCTCGATGTTACGAGCGGCACCGAAGAAACGCTTCGGACGTTGGAGGGCATTGGAATCCACACCACCAGAAAGAATTTTTCCGGACGGAGGAACCACAGAGTTGTAGGCACGGCCCAAACGAGTGATGGAGTCCAGAAGAACGACAACGTCTTTCTTATGCTCTACAAGACGTTTCGCTTTTTCGATGACCATTTCTGCCACTTGAACGTGACGTTGTGCAGGCTCGTCGAACGTTGAATAACAAACCTCACCCTTCACGTTTCGCTTCATGTCCGTGACTTCCTCAGGACGCTCGTCAATGAGAAGGACTAGAAGAACGGCCTCGGGGTGGTTCGTCGCAATCGCGTTTGCAATGTCTTGCATCATGACTGTCTTACCCGCCTTAGGAGGGGCAACAATCAAGGCACGTTGCCCCTTTCCAATAGGAGCAAACAAGTCTATGATCCTTGTGGTCATATTGCTGGGATCAAATTCAAGTTTGAAAGCTTCTTGAGGGTATAGGGGAGTTAAGTTTTGGAATAAGATTTTGTGTTTCGCAACTGACGGATCTTCGCCATTTACTGAATCCAAATTCATCAAAGCAAAGTAACGCTCGCCATGATTCGGGGGGCGAACAGATCCTGTCACCGTATCACCTGTTCTTAGGTGGTTTTTGCGAATCGTCCCTGGGCCGACATAAATATCGTCGGGACTTGCGAGGTAGTTATAGTCAGCAGAGCGTAGGAAACCGAAGCCGTCTGGAAGAATTTCCAAAACACCTTCCGCATCGATAGCGCCGCTTGCTCTTGCATGAGCAGAAAGCAACGCGAAAGTGAGATCTTGCCTACGAAGACCAGAAGCGTTTTCTACATAATATTTTTCAGCAAGCTCAACGAGAGCGTTGATGTGCATGGCTTTGAGTTCGCGGATATTGAGTTTATCAACAATCGGCTTGTCGAGCTTAGGAGCCGGAGGTTCGTCGACATGATCGTCGTCCATTCCAGCATTCGCTGCGCTTTCTCTAGCTGCAGTTCTTGCTTCTCTTTTTGCAATTTCTGCTTCAGCTTGCGCCATCTTCGAGGCGGCAGCGTGTTGAGCCTGTTCTTCGCTAGAACCGGATGGTTTCTTGGATCGTTGTCCGCCACCCTTGCTGTTTCCATCAGCTGAACGCTTACGTCCGCCATTGTTGTTATTGTTATTAGCGCGACCGCGTCCACGAGGTCCGTTCTTATTGGATCTCCCAGTTTGCCCGGAACTTTGCCCGGAACTTTGGCCTTCTGATTTCGGCGATGCTGTAGATTTACTTGATGCAGCTTTGCCTTCTGGTTTTGCAGCTTTTTCTGTGGATTCCGACATTTGAAAAATTTTCTCCTTGGGTGGCGGTCTGATGATATTCAGGGCGATTGCACAAAGGCTCTATCAATATTGTTCAAATTTTACGGTTCAAACGATATAGATGACCTGAAGCAGGGGTGAAACTCTAGTGAGTTCAGACACTTGTCTACGATTCGCCGTACGCCCTGTCAAGACCTTGCCACTAGCGCGGATTTAAATAGCGTGACATATTGGAATTAGAGGGTTTTTCACCAAAATGGCAGCTTTGATTCGCAAAAAAAACTCATCCGATTTACCAACCCGCTGGAAAAGTGCAGGGGCTTTTGTCTTTGCATGCGTAGGATTGATTTTGGCCTTAGCGTCATATCACCCCGAAGACCCCAGCCTAAACACCTTTAGTGCGTCTTGGGTCGAGCCTCAAAATGTCTTGGGCTATTTCGGTTCGTGGATTGCAGATATTTTTTACCAATTGTTTGGCTACACAGCATGGCTTTGGCCCATTCTCTGGGGCAGCAGCGTCATTCGCTGGGCAGCAGGCGAGGACAAAACCGAGCCCGTGTTTCACGGCCGTGATTGGGGCGGGCTTTGCGTCGCCCTTTGTTCCGTGACTCTATTCATCGCACTATTTGATTTCTCCACAAAAGGTGCGGGCTTTCCCCCGGCAGGCCTATTAGGAATTGCGATTTCCAAAGCCAGCATTCCCCTCCTTGGAACCGTGGGATCTTATTTTCTCGCAACGTTCGCACTCTGGTTCGCCTGCATGATGTGGTGGGAGGAGCTCCCTTTCTACCTCTTTCGTGCCGTTCAAGCCCTTGCGGAGAAAGTCAGCCTTCCAAAAATTTCATTTTTGGGTGCTTTCAACAAGTTTACAGCCAACGCTGTAGAGGCTAGAAAGGCGCGAAAAGAAGCGCGTGCCGAAGCCAGAGCCGAAAAACTTGCCACGAAAGAGGCCGCTCATCTCGCCGCTGCGGAAGCCGTTGACGAGCTAGATGATGTTGATGATGAATTCGAAGAGGAAGATGAAGACTCAGAAGAATACGAATATGAGTTCAGCGAAGATGACGAAGAAGAATCCTTCGAAGAAGATGGCACGACAAACCGGCCCACACTTCGTGTTCGAAGCCCAAAAGCCGATCAGCCCGCTAGAGAGCGCAAAAGGCCTAAAGCTTCTCGAAGCGCTGACGAAGTCGAAGAATGGGAAACACCCCCTCTTTCACTCCTTCAAGCTGCAAAAACAAAAATCAAAGGACCCACGGAAGATCAACTATTTCAAACCGCAGACCGCATCACAAGCGCGCTCCAAAGTTTTGATATCGATGGAGAAGTCGTTGAGGTCTCCCCGGGCCCCATCATTACGATGTATGAGTTCCAACCAGCACCAGGAGTTAGGGTCAACAAACTCGTTTCTGCTGCCACTGACCTAGCCATGACTCTCGGAGTTCCAAGCGTGCGAGTGGTCGCGCCTATTCCTGGAAAATGTGTTGCCGGAATTGAAGTGCCAAACGCGACTAAGCAAGAAATCGTTCTCAAAGATGTTTATGAGAACACCATGAATCGCGCATCAAGCTTCAAGCTCCCCATGATTTTTGGAGTGGACAATGAAGGAAACCCTGTCTGCGAAGACCTAGCTCGCATGCCCCACTTACTAGTTGGTGGTGCGACCAACATGGGTAAATCCGTCTTGGTAAACTCTCTCATGACGGGACTGCTTTTGAGGTTCACACCCGAAGAATTGAAGCTCATCGTCGTCGACCCGAAACTTGTCGAGTTCAAAGTTTTCGAAGACATTCCTCACCTGCTTCTACCAATCGTTAACGATCCTGCTGATGCTAGCCAAGCCCTGAAGTGGGCGGTTGCCGAAACGAAACGTCGCTACCTTGAAATGCAAAAGATTTCCGCGAAGAACCTCGAAGCCTACAATAAAAAAATTGATGAAGGCGCTTTAGAGGACGGCGAACGCATGCCATATATTGTTATCGTCATCGACGAGCTTGCAGAGCTCATGCTCACAGCGAAAAAAGACGTTGAGCAAAGTATCGTAAGATTGTCTCAGCTTGCGCGTGCTGCTGGAATCCACCTGATCATGGCAACTCAGCGACCTTCTGCAGACGTTGTTACCGGTCTTATCAAATCTAACTGTCCAAGCCGCGCCTCACTTCGTGTAGCGTCCGCAAGTGACAGTCGCATCATTCTCGATTGCTCTGGAGCAGAACAACTTCTTGGAAGAGGGGATATGTTCTTCACTAACGCAGGCCCTATGGGACTCAAACGCATGCAAGGTTGCTATGTTTCTGATGAAGAGATCGAGCGTATTTGCGATTTCTGGAGAGAGCAAGGCGAGCCTAGCTACCGTGAAGAGATCCTCAATCCCGAGGATGACCTTCTGGCGAAAATAGACGGGGACTCCGAAGATGTAGACAAGTTGTTCTCAGAAGTCATGGAGTTTGCGAGGGAGAAGGGTAAGATCTCAACGTCCTTGATTCAAAGACGCTTTCAGATCGGGTACACACGCGCCGCTCGCATCATGGACCAACTTGAGGAGCGCGGCATCGCTGCGGAAGCAAGCTCTGCTGGCAAACCACGAGACGTTATACTATAAAACTTTTGATGTACTCGAAGCTTAAGCGCACTTTACTTTCTGCAAAATTTTTACCCTTAGTCGCGGCCTGCCTTTTGGCAACACCCGCATTCGCACAAACAGGACAGAAGGCCGGAAAAGAAAAGGCTCAACGCCCATCAAAGCCAACTTTTAACCTCAATGAAAAACCTGAGAAAAAATCAGAAGACGGCCTCAGCTCTCAAACCGAATTGGTTTTAAAAAGTGTATCGGAACGTTACGCGAAATTACGGGCATGGAGTGCCCCCTTTGCGCACGAAAGTTACTCTGTAGCTCTCGGCACAAGCCGACTTTCTAAAGGAGAGTTTGTGTTCGTAAGACCTGATAAATTTCGTTTCACCCTGAATGGTCCTGCTGAAATTTCAGACTTCATTAGTAACGGAAAAGAAGCTTGGTATATCCGCTTCCCCAATGGACGCAAGAAATCAGCTCAAGTGCAGCACTTTCAAAGCCTCCAAAACATAGAATTAGACAAATACCTCATTCTCCTGAGAGGAATCTCTACCGAGAGACCCGAAGAGAAAGCTAAAGTTCTACGAGACTTTAAAGTGGAGAGTCTTCTGGACAGCTCAAAGCTATCTTTGCTGCTTACCCCGAAAGGCTCCTCTGATATCAGCGAAGTCAGCATCACCTTTGAAAACACTAAGCCCACTCCCGCTAGTGCCAAAATTGTCGACTCCCTTGGCGGGGAAGTAACGATCAAGCTCGGAGAGGCTAAGATGCTAAAAACTATAGACAAAAAGGCCTTTGTTCCTAGCTACCCTAAGGACTCAAAGATCGAAGAATTCCGTTAATTCTCCGATATCATTTCATAGGCACGATCTTTATTGAGCCGAGGCAGCAAAACCTTTATAGAGGGGGCGCTATATGAAGAATATTCACATGATATCGCTAGGCTGTGCCAGAAACCTCGTTGATTCCGAAGTCATGCTCGGACTCATGAAAAAAGACGGCTATGCCATAACCGGGAAAGCCGAAGATGCCGACGTTATCGTGGTAAACACTTGCGGCTTCATCGACACCGCAAAAAAAGAATCCGTCGATACCATTTTAGAAGCTGCCGAATACAAAAACTCTGAAATCGGAAGATGCCAGAAGCTTGTGATCGCGGGTTGTCTGGCGGAGCGCTACCCAGGAGAAATCAAAGAAGCGATTCCTGAAGTCGATCTGGTTATTGGCACCGCCGGGTTTAGTAAAATCGTTGAAGAAATCGACAAAATGAATCTTGTCGATCACTCGACATCCACTGACGGACTTGAAGAAGCCGCTCGTGGGATTCGCGTCGACCATGAGAGAATCAAAGACTACGATTTGCCGCGTGTGAACACTCAACCGTTCTACCGCGCGTATTTAAAACTCGCCGAGGGCTGCGCCAAGCGATGTAGTTTCTGTGTGATTCCTGATTTGCGTGGGCCTTTGCGCTCTCGAAGCATTGAGAACCTGATCAAAGAAACTGAAGAGCTTGTTGAGTCTGGTGTGAGTGAAATCAACCTCATTGCCCAAGATCTCACGGACTTTGGACGTGACCGCAAAGATGGCGCCAATCTCGCGAAGCTACTTAGAGAATTAGTGAAGGTGAATGGAATTGAGTGGATCAGACTTTTTTACGTCTACCCGGACCAGCTCGATGACGAAGTTATCAACCTCGTTCGTGATGAGCCTAAGATTTGTAAATATCTCGACGTTCCTATTCAGCACATCAATAATGGCATCCTCGCGAATATGAATAGGAAAACGGATGGAGCACAGATCATCGCTATGGTTGAAAAGCTTAAGGCGACGATTCCTAATTTAGTTCTCAGAACTTCACTTATGGTGGGATTCCCTGGAGAGACTGAAGAGAGCTTCCAAGAATTGTCTGACTTCGTCGCCCAAGGACACCTCGATCAAGTTGGAATCTTCACCTACTCACACGAAGAGGGTAGCAAGTCAGCTAAGCTATTTGATGATGACGTGCCACAGGACGTGAAAGAAGATCGCAGAGACCGCCTCTACCAGGTTCAGCAGGAGCAACTCACAAGCAAGCTTGAGTCTTGGGTGGGCAAAGAAATTCCTTTGCTCGTCGAAGGCTTCCACGAAGAAACTCCTTTCCTTTTAAAAGCTAGACACTATGGACAAGCTCCTGATGTCGACAACATCACCATGATCAACAGCGGCTCTGCCGAAACAGGCTCATATGTATTGGGGCGCATTACAGAAGTTGTTGGCAACGACTTGCTCGCAGAAATCGTGACACGCTAATCTGGGCAAAGTGATCGAAAACTGTTTTTTAGAAAAATCTGAATCATCGTTAAGCGATGCCTCTGTGTGCTATCTCAAGGTACGCCTGCAGCCTGGATCGAAGGAGTCAAAATTTAGCGGATATCACGATGAAGCGGAGCTTAAAATCCGAATAAAGGCTGCTCCGGTTGATGGCGCTGCGAATGAAATGTTGATAACATTTTTAAAGGATGTTTTGTCACTCAAATCCAGCGAAGTTCAAATTGTTAAAGGCCTTAAAAGCAGGTCTAAAGTCGTGGCCATCGAAAAATCTAAGAACCATGTCATACAAACTTTGCGAAACACCCTTTCTTTGTAAAACTGGTGTCACTATACAATCTCTCGCGACTCCGCTTTTTGTATTTTTTTCAACAGGAGCTCTCGCAACAAGCTATGGGCCCTTTATGCCCACTCATCACTACCCCACCGATCGAAGCTTCCATCTGACTTATAATTTTTCGAAAATCAGTTCCGGGAAAGATTTCGTGGGAGGAACAACCACTCAATTCAACAACTCCAACTCTACTTACAACCTGATAAGACATGAGTTCATTCCTGAATTCCAAGCCAACAGAAAGCTAAGCTTTGGCGCAAAACTACAACTCGACTCTGGAACACTCTCGAACTCCATTGGTCTCGACAACAACAAGACCTCACTTTCGGATCAGTTTATTTTTATGGAATTTCGCGCACACGATGAGGTGGGTTCATCTCTTGGATTCGGAACCGTCATAAAGTTTCCTGGGTATAAAAACACGACGCTTGCTGAACTTCTAAATAGTGACGACCCAAACAACACCGTTCTTATAGGAGACGGTCAGGTGGACCTTTCAATGTTAGTCATGTGGGAAAATTGGTTTGGTAGCCATTGGCGGATGCAAACTGATTTCGGATATACTTATCGAGCAGATGGATACGCCTCTCAGCTCCCATACATGGCATCAATCGGATTTGTAACGCCCAAAATGGACTTTGCTCTGCGTATGCGCGGGAACCTGTCCCTAGGAGGCGGAAGCCCCAATACTGACGAAGGTGAAAGCATCAGAGACGCTTTTGCTCAATCTGATTGGGCCTTATCTCCCAATCCCTGGGTTCTCATTCTGGAGCCCGCTATAGAGTTATGGATCTCAGCAAAATGGGCCATCAACTTCCAATACTCACAAACTCTTATGGGAAACAATTCGCCGAGCTACAGCCGTTTTGCTACCGGACTCACTTACAGATGGTCTGAAACTATTAACAAACGCAAACGTAGCTTCAAAGAAGTTCCCATATGGAAAGATCAAGATGCTGGAAAATTTGCTGGAGAAGAAAGCGAAGCACCAGAAAGACCTGTTCTCGTCGAAGAAGATCCTGTCTTTGAGGTCGAAGATTAGCGGCTAAATCGAAAGTATCTGAGCAGAAAAAACTTAGTTAAAAATTACTTATTGATAAGCCCTTTTTCTTTTTCGTCTTTCTTGATTCCGATGAAAGTGCCCGTCATCCGGCTCAAGGCTGTTTGAATAGAACCAATGCATATAAACACAACTGTGAATTTCACAAGCCAGTCTCCAAGCCCCCAAAAATGTTCAAACATGGGAGCAAACGGCATTCCGATAGAAAGACAGATCATTCGCTCCGCCCTCTGAAAGAAACCTCTAGCACCCAAGTGTCCATAGCCCAAGCCCTCGGCCCGTGCCCTGGAATAACTAACCACTTGAGAAGCCGCGAAGCCTAAAAAGATGATCAAAAATAGTGTGTCGTCAGCTCGGAAATATTTTGCAATGCCATAGAAAATTGCAACCTCGCCAACTCGGTCGAGTACAGAATCATAAAATGCGCCTGATTTTAATTTGATCTCACGCAATCTTGCTAATTGCCCATCATAGATATCGCAAGTTGCGCCTAGGATGACAAGCCAACCGCCAATACCGAATTCACCGATAGAAAATGCAGCACCCGCGAGTATGGACAGACAAAAACCCCAAGTTGTAATCGTGTTGGGATTCACGTTCCAATCGACCAACTTTTTCTTGAAGGGGCCAATGACCACATACCACCACTCGCGAAAGGCCGCGTTACTTACAAAGCTTCGAGGGCGCCGTTTGGTCTCTTCTGTCCATTCACGCTTCGGAAATACGAATATTCTGAAAAGAATAAACCATGAAACAAGAATGATGTTCACAGCAAATATAAGGAGAACTGATGGCGGCATCTCTGCTATTTTCGATAGAATCAAAATTCAAAATCCTTCAATTTTTGTAAAACACGCTGCTCAAGGGCCACATCTTTTAGGCACTTCGCTACTCTCAAGCGCCTATTCAGCAAACCCAAGAACTCCCCTTCTCGTATTTCAATTTGTTCTAGAACAAGCTTGGCATTGGAACAATCTTTTTGCGCCATATATTCGCGATAGGACTCGAGCTGAGGAGCCGTTGAATCATAGAATTGTAACTGCGAAAGACTATCTTTCCACAAACGCCTTAGCCAAACGCAGTGTTTTGAGTCAACAACTTCTTTTTTCTCGGAATCAGCACTGCAATGATTCAATTTTGCAATCTCCAACACATATTCATTGATAGCATTGCGATCTCTACCCCGCACAAAGTAGTCGAGTACATACTCGGAAACCTTTCGATCCGAACTACGACTGCGCATGGAAAAGTCTTTGAGCTTGAGAAACTGGCCTTTTGCGTTTGTCTTGTCTAAATAGGCAAGGGCCTTAAGCCATTCTTCAGAGCCCGGCTTGCCCGATTCACCACTTTTGCCAGTCGAGAAGGCTGTGGGTGAAAAAAAAAGGAGCCCTATGAGACATAGGACTCCTCTTGAAAGAGTTTTCGTTAAAAACACTAAGAAATGCCTCTTAGTTTTGTCCGAATTCAGTCAAAGTCATTGTTACCGGTCCAAGCTGAGACTGAACGACAACTTTAAGCATTCCATCGAGGTTAACGTCGATAGGATTGATCCAAGCTTCTAGCTCCTGAGTTTGGTTGCCTTGAGTGATTTTTGCTTTGATATAGAAACATTCAAAAGTACCAGCTTCAACTGTGACTTCCGTCTCATACTGCTCAATGATTTCCATTTGAGAGTCATCGCCACCAACATCTTGTTTCTCACCGTTAACGATAAGCTCAAGAGTTTGGCCGTTAGCGCGATCGATAAGAGCCTCTGTCTTTTGGTTCTGGCCAAGGATGGACATTTCATTGATGTACCAAAGAGCGTTTCTTGCCGGAACGTCTTCACGAACAAATTTGTGCCCGCTTCCAGGGAATGGAAGAGAAAGTTTGACATTGTTCTTGTGGAACTCGCCAACTTTCCAGTTGATCATGTTCATGGCTGTAAGCTTTTGCTCAACCAAACGAACTGTTTTTTGAATTTCCATGATTTGGCTAGCTGTAAGCTCTCCGGCTTGTGAAGTTTGAGATGCTGCAAAAAAAGCTGCTGCCAATGCAAAGGTTTTAAAAATTGATTTCATATTTATGTCCTCCCAGTGAACTATTGCTCTGTTCTACAGCTTAGCCCTCTCGGTGTAAAACTTAGACCAGCTAGTGAAAGGACTTTACCTTAGGTGTGCGTCAAAAAAAACCCGTCCCCTCGAAAGGGGCCGGGCCATCTATGCTGCGCTCCGTAGAAACTCTGGTGTCTTAGCTTGTTGTTGTTCTATAGACGTTTATCGTGAAGTATATCTCGCTCCTACCACAGCATAGAAAATGTATTAAAATTCAAGGACTCCTTTGATCTCAACGCCCCAGGCAGCTTTTGGTGACGCTCCGAAAGCTTCGCCTGGAATCAAGAATCCTGCCGCATACGTCATTTTGAAATTGTCGTACCATTGTTGAGTCAGGAAGAAATCTGTCTCAAGTCCGAGGTAGGATTTTCCTGACGCGCCATTGCGCCCCAAAGATGCAAATCCAAAATCAGATCCTAAAGTCATGTCTGAAAACTCATAAGAAACATGTCCTTTGTTAACGAGGGCACCACCGCCACCATCACCAACGACGTCAGCCCCTACACCGCGACCCGCTCTAACTTCGGCAGAAGGAACACTTGTGCCCAATGAGTGACGGAACAAGAACATGAATGGTTTGTAGTTCTGGTTAAAAGAAAACTTAGAACTCGAAGAACTAGATGCATAAGCAAAGTCATATGCGATTCTCCACGGTCCCGGCATGTAGTCTGCCTGAATCAAGAACCCGGACGTTGTATCTGCATTCTGTGTTGCGATAGAGACGAACTCGCCGCCAACCTGAAAAGAACCCCAGCGTTTTTTGGCAAAAATCGATAGGTCATGTGAGCTGCTTCCCGCAGCTGTTGTCTTCAAAGAACGTATGTTACGAGAATACAAAATTCCAACGGCGCTATCGCCCTCAGCATTCGCATAATCCAAAGCCAGCTCGTAGGTATCAATGTCATCATTGTCATTCGTGATGACGCCTTCAGAGCCTTTTTCATAGGCAATTCTAAAGCCCAAGCTACCAAGCATGGCCTGGAAATCTGCACGGTCACGAATTGTTTGGAAATCATCTAGAACATCTTCGCCAGCATCATAAAGGACTCCAAGGCCCCATGACTTAGGAATGCGACCAAAGCGGAACAAGCCCCAGTCAGAAGCCCAGCGCAAGTAAACCGTGTTCACCTGAAGCTGTTGACCTCCGCCCATTTGGCTCAATTGTGAATCAAGCGAGGATCCAAAGTTAGAACCAACAGTGTTTCCTGAGCCGGAAAGAAGTTGAGCGAAACTAAGCTCACTCTTCACACTAAATCTTTCATCAATCACAACGTCCGGGCGAAGCAAGAAGCGATGCTCCATAAATGTTGTTGAGTTGCTAGACCCGTTACGAACCCCCGAGCTCAGATCTGTGTTCACCAACATGTTAGTCCCAAAGCGATAGTTACCGTTTAAGGAAAAACTTGCTGCACTGACATTACTCGAAGCTACAGATAAAGAGAGAAGGCCTCCGGCGAAAAGCACACGGCCAAAGAATCTATTGGTTGCTACAGAATTTATCTTTTTCATAATTGTTTAGAATCTTCCTACGAAACGCCTTAAATCACAGCCCTAAAAAAAAATTGTCCCAAATCGAACCGTTGAATCAGATGGCGTACATAGATGAATGGGTTATCTGAGGAAATTAGTCTCGAGCCTCGGTACCTGAACCGGGGGAGTTGGATTCTCAGTACCTGAGACTCGAGCCCTTCCGTTGATAATCTGACTTGATTCAACAGTATTAGAACTAAAAGCAGTTCACAGATAAGTCAATGACCATATATTTCGATATATGGTCACAAGACGCGTTTAGCCATTTGACGCCCTTTCTTTTTTTAAAAAATCCAATAAAATCAGTTTGTTGTGAAAAGACTCAAACTCACCCTATTTGTGATGCTCGGCGCTGGTGGACTATTTTTGGCCGCACTAAGTTATTTTGTGTGGAGCGTCCAAAACGAATGGGGATCCATCATTGAAAGCCGCATCAACGAACAGAACTCGATTTCATCCATCAGAGTCCTCGCTCAGGATGAATCCGGCAATGAGAAATGGATAGGGGCTTTGTCAGCAGGGCGCCTTGAAGAACGAATGCCGGTCACACTATCGGAGATTCCTCCTCTACTGACTCAGGCGATCGTCACGCTAGAAGACCCAAGATTTTTGAACCACGAAGGCATCGACACCTTCGGAATCGCACGGGCGATGTGGGCAAACATCAAATCTCTTCGCTATGCCCAGGGTGGAAGCACGATCACACAACAGCTTGTGAAGAACGTCTTCCTTACCAATGAAAAAACCATCAAAAGAAAACTTACGGAATTCGTTCTCGCAGCACTCGTGGAAAAAAACTTCGACAAAGACGCCATCCTCGAAGCCTATATGAATGAAATCTATTACGGACAAATTGGAGCTTATGAAGTTCACGGAGTCGCTCGTGCGGCAAATTACTATTTTGGGAAAGAATTAGAAAAACTCGAACTGCACGAGATGGCACTTGTTGCCGCGCTTGCAAAAGGCCCAGGCTATTACGATCCCTGGAGACACCCGCATCGCGCCACAGACCGTCGTAACTTTGTTCTTAGAAAACTCGTAGAAAAAGATTTGATTCTTGAAGAAGAATACATCAAAGCGCAGATGCAACCTTTGCCCGCGCGCAAAGACCAACTAGCCCAGGTCAGAGCCCCCTATCTCATGGATGCTCTTCGAAATTTGCTCATAGAGCGCGAGGGAGAAAGCGCCCTACTCAAGGGAAGCTTCGACATCAAGCTAACGCTGGACCTGTCACTACAAAAGCTCGCCGAGGAAGCTTTAGCCCAACGAGCTAAAGAGTGGGCTCCAGAACTACAGGGAGCCTTCATCGCAGCCGACCCAAGGACATGTGCCATCAAAGCTTACGTTGGCGGGACCGAATACCGCATCAGCCAACTCGATCATATAAGACAAATTCAACGAGCGATGGGCTCCCTCATGAAACCGCTGACGCTTCACCATCTCCTTAACTCAGAAAACGAAAATTACAATTTAGCAACTTCCTTTGATGACAGTCCCTACACATGGTCCTTCGACAAAGGCCGCTCGAAGTGGGCCCCTCAAAATTATGACAAAAAATTCCGCGGCCTCGTCAGCATTCGGCAAATATTAGAACAGTCTCTCAACGTGCCCCTAACAAAAATCTTCCACAAAAGAACCCCAGAGGGTCTATTGTGGAACGAATTCAATTCCGTCAGGGCCCTTGGGCTTGAAATTCCCCAAGAGCGCGCACTTCCTTCTGCCTTACTCGGAAGCATTGAACAAAGCCCCTGGAGAGTGATGGAAGCCTATCTTAGACTTACTCGCATGGCCCTAGGCCTAGCCACTGATGCTGCAGACCTAGAATGCCAATTGCACTTTGAAGATCTAGATTCACGCCCCCCCCAAAAGAGCGACGAGAAGCTTGGAGAAAATGCCTACGGTCAGAAGGGGGCCAGACTTGTCATTGCCGCTCTTGAAGGTGGCTTTCGCAGAGGAACTTCCGCAAGTCTAGGAACTAAAGTAAGTGCAGATCAACAATGGGGCGGGAAAACCGGAACCAGTTCTGACCTACGCGACTCTTGGTATGTTGCCGTATCTCCAAACCTAGTAGCCCTGTCTTGGGTCGGACGAGACGACAACAAAGAAACCAAATTTACCGGTGCCAGCGGCGCACTCCCCATTGTTCGTGACGTCTTAGTTCCCTATTCTCAGAAACTAGAGGGATGGGAGTGGCCCCATCAAAATGAATTCGAATGGAAGGTTGTCGAGCGTGATCGTTTTTGCCTCGCAAAGACAGCTGACATTATGACATCAAGTGGCCCCATTTCCACAACACCTCCGCCAGAAGACTTTATGCTGAATGGCGTTCATCACTATTGGGAGCTTTTTCATGAAGATTCTTTGCCGATTCGATGTGAGGAACTATGATGAAGTTAACCATGTTGAAGCTTAAGCACATTGCTATCTTCTTATCTCTTGGAGCAAGTCCGTTTTTGCTCGCGCAAGACTCATGGTCAGACAGTGATCCCAAGGTCATGACATTAGTTCAGGGATATTGCCCGCTCAAAGTCAAAGGACGTAGTGGTGAATGGGGCAATTTTACAAATTCTCTACCCCCAGGAAGAAAAGTCATTGGAGCGGTTAACCCTCGCAGGCCCGACATTGTTTTCTTTCAGCTCAAACGCGATAGCAAATTTTTGTTTGCCGGACCTCGCACTTGTTTCGAGGGAGAACAAAATTGGAACGAGCGTATTCAAAATGAAGTGCAGGGGTTCAAAACTCCTCCTGAATCTCGCAGGTATTTTGATGTGTCGGCATCTAGCTGGAAATATTTCGGCACTCATGCTGAATTTGGGGCCACGACAACTGAAAGTCTGATCCTCGACTACAAAGCTTTTTCTATTGGAGTGGATTGGTCTTTCAAGATGAAAAATCCAAAGTGGTACGGAGGCCTAGGTTTCCTGATTGGTATGGGCAAGGGTGGCGGAACCCCCGAACTCGCAGAATCCACCGTCACCATTGCTAGCAAAACTGGATTTCATGGAATTGCCAATGGCAATGTCTACTACAACTGGCTCAACGCCCCCATAGCCATAGGGGTTGAATTGTTTGGTGGTGGCATTAGAAAAGCCCACACAAGTAATTTTATCGATGCGACTGTTTCACCATCGCTTGCGATGATTTATGGAGCAGGCCTGGGCTTCATCATCCGAGGTGAAGAATGGAAATTAGCTCCAAAAGTCTACTTTCCCTCATTCTCGCCAAGCCTATTTAGCTTCGATCTGATGCTCGGCTTTGAGTTTTAACTGTGCGCGGTAAAAAGTGGAAAAGCCCAAAAAGCCACGTTATAACACCTCAATGATTCTAAATATTTGATTTGCGCTCAA
>CAZXHL010000038.1:0-22507 GCA_964640545.1 uncultured Bacteriovorax sp.
TGATTCCAGTTTTTGTATTCCCAAGGTATGTAGCTTTGTACTGATCTTCGAAGCGATTCAATGGCAATTGGATTATTGGAAACTGCATCAGTGATTTCTTGGAGAATGTTGCTTGGAGTTTCACTTCCCGAATCGGTCATTAAGCAGAGGCGGGTGAGCTCGTTTATATAACTAGAGAGGGCTTCTACGTTATTGATTTGGTGGGATTCTTGAGCGAGCCACAGACGCTCTCTTTCAAAAAGGTCTTCGATTTGATACATCGTATCGGTGCTACGTGCTCCAATAACTTCTCTGAGCAGCATGATACGTTCGGGAAGTTCTTCCCTGCTAAGTCTAGCAAGTTGTGCATCGGCTTCGACGATCAATTCGGAAGGTCGATTTTTGAGTGACAAAATTCTTTCAAGGTCCAAATTGCTTATACTTTCGTTTGAGTCCTGATCCTCGAAACTTGAAGGGCCTCTACTGGAAGAGGCTGACGATAGTTTATTAAAAGCATAGCTTAACGACTCTTTTGCATTTGGGTCATCATCTTTGATTTGACCTATTAGTGAGGTGGTAGGTGCGGAATCGCTCGCATCTAGGCTTGGAGAGTTGTCTCCATCAAAGTGTGCAGCCTCCGGGGGGGCGCTAATATCTTTTCGCATCTTCAATGCTCCATACATGAAGACGAAAAGCAGAAGCCATTTGAGCCATGACATATCAATGCTTTATCGCCATTTTTTGGACCTAACTTGAGCACGCTAAGTGTCTGTATTTCAAGGACGTAGTGGGGGAAGAATGATCTAAGCGCTAAGGGGTTTACTGTCTGGTGGCTTTGAGGCAAATTCCACTAGGAAGACTTTTGGATTTGTTTTCGCAGTCAATGACCATTTCTTCACTTTGAAAGTTCAGGCCCTCGACGTTAAATGCGTGCCGGGTCAGGTTTTCTAAAATTTTTCCAGTGAAGCCAGGCGTGTGGCAGGAGAAATGTATGAGATGAATCTCGGGATTCATGACTTCAGAAATTTTTGCCAGTAAAGGAGTCAGGCTTTCTTCGATTTTGAAGACTTGGTTTTTCTTGGTTCCACGACCATAGCTTGGCGGATCCAAAACGACGCCGTCGTAGGTGTTTCCTCTACGAATTTCTTTTTCTACAAAGGCCTGGCAATCTTCAACGATCCATCTGATGGAATCTTGAGGCACTTGTGGATTGAGCTTCTGGTTTTCTTTGCCCCAGTCGACAATTCCTTTAGCGGCATCGATGTGTGTGACTTCAGCACCGCCTTGAGCAAGTGCGAGTGAGCTGCAACCTGTGTAGCCAAAAAGATTGAGGATCTTTGCAGGACGACCAAGAGTGTTGTTAATTTTTGGGATGGTCTCAATAAACCAATTCCATTGATCGAGTTGTTCTGCGAAAAATCCCAGATGACCAAAACTAGTAAGCTTTGTGTTGAGGACAAAGGGGCCAACTTGCGTTTGCCATTCTTCAGCAAATTTAGATGTTTTTGCTTGGCCAGTGGGACCGTAACCCCAAAAGCCTCCTCCCTTATCACTGCGGTGGTGAAAGGCATCAGCTTGCGACCATTGTTTGTCACTGAGTCCGGTGGGCCATAGGGCGAGGGAGGCTTGGCGATTGATTTTTATGGGGCCGACTTGCTCGAGCTTGCGGCCTTCTCCGCTATCAAGAAGTTTGTAGGCAGGCACATTTGGCTTGGATTTTTGGTTTTGTTTTTTGTCGCTCATGAATCGTTCTCGGCTTTTAGTTATTCTTAAACACTTACTATAGACTACTGAGCTTGCGATCAAGGTTTTCGTTGAGCTTTAGTTCTTTCAATAGATTCTGCATGTCTGAGGGGAGCGGAGCTTTGAATGTCATCGGCTCTTGAGTTTTGGGGTGGGGAAATTCAAGTTTGAAGGAGTGTAAGGCTGGACGGTGAAATCTCTGACCAGAGCCCTTGGCTGCGTATTTGGAGTCGCCTAGGAGCGGGTGGCCGATGTGGTGGGATTGGGCTCTGATTTGGTGGGGGCGGCCCGTCTGGAGTTCGACGTAGCAAAGCGTCGCGCCCGATGCCTCACTATGAGCAAGCGGGGAGAGGGTCATTATGGCTTCTTTGGTGAGCGGGGCGGGATCGTCGTAGCATTGAACTTTGTTGTGTGAGTTTTTTTTGAGGTAGTGCTTCAGGGTCCGAGCTTGAGGGAATTCCCCATCGTGGAGAGAAAGGTAGCTTCGGTCGACCTGTCCCTTCTTAAGCGCCTCAGAAAGACGTTGTGCTGATTTAGTTCGTTTGGCGATGATCATGATGCCTGAGGTGTTGCGATCTAGCCTATGGATCAGGCCGACGTAGTGCCTGCCGAAGTATTCTCGAAGTTGATCTACGAGATTGATGTCGCCCGTGGCTTCGCCCTGGCTGAGAAGACCCGCGTGCTTACTCAATACAATCAGATGTGGATCTTCAAATATCACATCAAAATCGAAGGCTTTTTTGCTCATGAACTTTGGAAGTAATGATGTTTTGGCGCTATGACAAGGTAAAGATGGTGGGTTTAATGGATACAAAGGAATTTCCAAAGGTTTTTCCGTGGAAGAAGGCGATTTCGTGGGCTTTTGTTTTTCTGTTGATTAAGGTGGCCGTGTTTTCTGTGGCGACATACTTGGTTAAAAGTGCCGGCGAAGCCTACCACCTTTGCACCTGGGATTGCGGCTACTACAAGGCGATTGCTACTGCGGGGTATGATTTGTTCAAGCCGAATGTCCACTCTAATTTAGCTTTCTATCCAGGCTTTCCGTTGATCGTGAGATTTTTTATGGAGGCTACGGGCTTGGGGTTTGAGTCTACGGCGGTTGTTGTAAATCTCGCGAGTTTCTTTTTGATGACAGTTTTGGCGATGCGCTGGATTTGGGAGCTAGGGCTAAAGGAATTGTTTTACCTTCCTGTGCTTTTGTGGAGTGCGGATCGCTATACTTTTTGGTCTCACGTACCTTACACGGAATCGACCTTCATGCTGCTTGGAATAGCATTTCTGCTTCTTCTTCGGCAGAGAGATTTGAGGCAGAAGAAGTGGATTGAGTTTTTACTGCTCCCTTTGAGTGCGGGAATGCTTTCAGCAATGAGGCTTGTGGGGATGTCTGCCATCGCTTCTTGGGGGTGGGGAGAGTTTCGAAAGTTTTTAAAGTCACCTGTAAAGGGGGCTTGGGTTTTGGTTCTTGGTTTATGGGGCTTTCTCGGGCTTCTCGCTTACTTGCAAAGTTCTCAGGGGGACTGGAGTGTGGGGTTTCAAACTACCGCTAGTTGGGGGCGACATTTTGATCTTTTTGGGCTCCCGAAAAATTTGTTTCATTTGTTAAAGTTTTTCTACTTCCCAACTGTTCTGGTTGTCGGCTTAAGTTCGTACATCTTGTTGAATCCGCCTAAGGAGTTGAATTTGAGTGCGAATGAGCGATGGTTTTTTGGCTTTTTATTGCTGCTGCCCTTGTTAAACTCTATTCCATTGAGCACCACTCGATACTTTAGCATTCTTCTTCCGGCCTATGTGTATGTTGGCCATAAGTTGAGTGGCGTCTGGAGTCGTTGGAGGTGGTTTCATGCTGGTAAGATTGCGGTAGCTGTTTTCGTGGTGAGTGAATTGATGTGGCAAGTGAGGCTCACACAAAAATACTTTAGAGCTGAAGCGTTTAATTGGCTGAATTAATATGATTAACACATCAGTTGTGTGTGATAAGGAATTGTTGAATGCTTAAAATCCGAATTTTATCTATGATGCTACTTTTGGGGTGTTTGCCCGCTTTTGCGATGGCGCAAACTCCTTGCTCGAATTGTGTTGCGGAGGTTTTGCACATTGGAGATTCGCAAACCGATCTTGATTTTGGCAAGAAGATGTACGGCTTTTTAACTTCGATCTACTCAAAAAAGGAAGTCCAGGTTTTAGGTGTCTCTAGCAGCTCTCCAAGGCACTGGGCGAGTCGCAAAGGTGAGGGAGATGCTGTCTGGCTATGCTCTCAGTTTGGTCGTGTCGGCGGCAGGACTAAAGTGCGGATGCAAGGAGAGCTTTGTGATCGTCAAGAGTTTGCATCGCCTTTTGCGGAAGCTAATAGAGATACACCCAAGCACGTCTTTTTTCAGTTTCTTGGTAATTCAATGTGGCTGACTCCTAAACAGATCAAGAAAAATGTGAAGCTGTTGCTGGGACATCTCAAGGATACTCAAAAGTGTTTCTTTATGACATCTCCTCCTTACCATTTGTCTCTCGGAGAGAAGAATGAACTTCGATTGAAGACAGAAGAATATGTTGTGCAGGCTGTAGGTGGGCGTTGCACGGTGTTTCGAGGTATGACCTTGGATCAGTTGGCTCAAGATAATGCCAATTACCATTCAGACTTGGTACATTTGAACGCATCTGGTGCTGAGAAGTTTCTTGAAGCTATAAGGCCCAGCGTTTTGAATTTCTTGAAAAAGTGATTTGTTTGAAATTATTCCTTTGTATTTCCAAATTTTAAACCCGCAAGTAAGACGGGAAAAGTTTGCTCGGGGTCGTGTGCTGATTTGTTGATCAAGTATTCCACAACAATTTGAGCTCGCTCAAGTTCTGTGGCATCAAGCCAAACACCGTGTCTGTTTGGGCATTTGTCCATGGCAATTCCAGAGTGGTAGAGGTATTCGATGACTTCCATATGCTCCATACATACGGGGCATTGTAATTTTCGTCTGGCCTCTGCGGGAGGTATGTCTCTGCCGATCTCGAGAATAGTCTTTTGAATGAGTTCTTCACTGAAGTGAATGTCGTGTTTTTCAACGATTTGTCTCAGTTCGTCGTTTTGTAGCCAGGCTCCTTCGCATTTTGGGCAGCAGCCAATGTGGACCCCCTCATAAATCTCATCCACAAGACTTTGCTTCGTTGATTTGCAGAGAGGGCAGCGCTTGTACATTCTCAGATCTTTTGGGAGAAGGTGATGACCTTCTCCTCAATTTCCTTTTTTGTGATGCCAAGCTTTCTTCCAACCTTTAGGGCGTCTTCCGCCGACAATTCGTGCTTAACCATCATATGCGCTGCCATCCACGCTGCTGCGCGATTGCCAGTGGAGCAGTGAATGAGTTGCTTTTGCTTGTGTGTTTGCATGTGGATTCTCTCGAGTTTGATGACGGCTGCTGCGTCGATTTCTTCCGCTTTGTTGAACAGAGGCACGTTGTAGTATTCGAGTCCTAAGCTTTTGGCATAAGCGGCTTCGTCCCATGAGATTTCGCTTGGAGCTCTGAGGTTGATGATGACTTGGTAGCCTTGTTTTTTAGCTTCAGCCAAGTCTTCCTTGCTGGGTTGGGCCGTAAAAGACATGTGTTTATAAGAAGGGGCTGCTAGCTTTCCGATTGGAGTGCCTTCTGAAACATGCTTGAGGTATTTGGCAGCTTTGGGCTGCATCTCAGATTCTTTGCATTTTTGGCACTCACCGGAGTGGTCGGTTTTGCCGTGGCTCTTTCCTTTGTGGTGTGAGCAGTTGCTAAGAAGGACGATGGAAGAAAGGGCGAAAATAAGGCTAAGAGTTTTTGTCATCATGGGGAGAGAATAGCTAAAAACCCCGCCTCGAACAATCAAGGCGGGGTTTAACAGTCATTTTTCTTGTGTTTGCTATGCGTTGAGACGACAACTTAAACAATCGAAACGTGACGTTTGGTCACCTTTCGATTGTTTAATCCAGCTTTAATCCCAAGATAGTGCTCCACCAGTTTGATACTCGGTAACACGAGTCTCAAAGAAGTTCTTCTCTTTTCTAAGGTCAACGATCTCACTCATCCATGGAAACGGGTTTTCGTCTCCGAATAGCGTAGGAAGGCCAATACGCTCCATGCGTCGGTCGGCGATGTGACGAACGTATTGTTCGAAGCTTTCTGACTTCATTCCTAGTATGCCTTCAGGAAGGCAATCACGAGCTTACTCACCTTCAAGCTCTACGGCGACGCGAACATTCTGAATGATGCGCTCTTGAAGCTCTTGAGTCCAAAGTTGAGGATTTTCGATTTTGATTTGGTTGATGAGATCCACGCCGAAGCCCATGTGCTTGGATTCGTCACGAAGGATGTATTCGAATTGCTCCGCTACTCCAACCATCATGTTGCGACGCTTGAAGGAAAGCATCATCGCAAATCCTGAATAGAAGAAGATCCCTTCCATGATGATGTAGAAAGCCACGAGATTCTCGAGGAACTCTCCAGCCTTCTCATCTGTGTCAGTTGTGAAGTCCGGGTCGTTCAACGCTTGAGTCATCTCAAGAACAAAAGCGTCCTTTTTGTTCACACTTGGAATTTCTTGGTACATGTTGAAGATCTCGCCTTCATCAAGGCCAAGAGATTCTACGATGTAGTGGAAAGTATGAGTGTGAATCGCTTCTTCAAAGGCCTGACGAAGAAGGTACTGACGACACTCAGGATTGGTGACGTTTTTGTAGATCGCAAGCACGATGTTGTTGGCGACTAGAGACTCCGCAGTTGCGAAGAATCCAAGATTGCGCATGATGATGTGGCGCTCAGCTGGGCTAAGAGCTGTTTTTGAGCGCCATGTTTCGATGTCGCGAGCCATGGGAACTTCCGTCGGCATCCAGTGGTTAGCACAAGAGTCGATGTAGTTCTGCCATGCCCATTTGTATTTGATGGGCATGAGCTGATTCACATCGGCTCGGCAGTTTAAGATGCGTTTTTCGTCTACAGACACGCGGTTCGCGATGTCTTTAGGGTCGATGAGGTTGGCTTGTTCTGGGTTTTGAAGGTGACCCAATGCTTTGGTATTTGCTGCAGTTGCCATATCTATACTCTCCTTATTTCCTGTTCAGTAAGCCTTAGGGCTTACTGACAAGCCTCACAGTCGGGGTCCAGAATTGAACATACTTGAGCTCCAGTTGAAAGCGTGGGGCCCTTTGGCGCTGTGCTTGCAGCCTGTGTTGTCGCTCCTGCCGCTTGCACCCCTGATGGAGCCTGCGCGCTAGCGCCCGGCGTCGGCGGTTGATAGCTAGCCCTCGCTTCTGCACTAACCGGGCTCATTGGAGTCACGAAGTTGTGATCTTTTTTGTTAATCGTGGATTTCTCAATCGCTGTAGCGCCGAGTGCACGTAGGTAATAAGTCGTTTTAAGACCTGTCTTCCATGCGTAGCGATACATTTCGTCAAGCTTACGGCCGCTTGGTGCTGCCATATAAAGGTTGAGGCTTTGGCCCATGTCGATCCACTTTTGTCTGCGGGCCGCGGCTTTGATGAGCCACTGAGGCTCAATCGCGAAAGCGGTTGCGTAGATGTCTTGAAGATCTTGCGGGATTCTTGGAATTCCAACAATTTCACCATCAGTAGACTTGAGGGCGTTGATCATTTCTTGGTCCCAAAGGTCACGATCTTTCAAATCTTGAACGAGGTAAGGGTTGATGATCGTGAACTCACCAGAGAGGTTGGATTTCACATACAAGTTTTTGTAAGTCGGTTCGATGGATTGAGTCACTCCAGAAATGTTGGAGATGGTTGCCGTTGGTGCAATCGCCATCGTGTTGGAGTTTCTCATGCCATGTAGTTTGACGGCGTTGCGAATGGGGGTCCAATCAAGTTTCATCTTGCGATTCACATCAACTTTTTCGCCGCGAGCTGTATCGATTTTGGCAATAGAGTCGATAGGCAAAATGCCTTGGTCCCATAGCGATCCTTTATAGCTAGAATACGTTCCACGCTCTTCAGCAAGGATTGTAGAGGCTTTGATCGCATAATAGCTGATCGCTTCCATGCTTTCGTCAGCGAAGTCTACAGCAGCTTCAGAGGCGTAAGGAAGGCGCATTTTGTATAGCGCGTCTTGGAAACCCATAAGGCCGAGTCCGACGGGACGGTGACGAAGGTTGGAGTTCTTGGCTTGAGGAATGGGGTAAAGGTTCTGGTCGATGACGTTGTCGAGCATGCGCATCGCCGTCGTAACAGTGCTCTCTAGAAGGGCCATGTCGAGACCTTGGCCAGCCACAGTGTGTGCTGCAAGGTTCACGGATCCAAGGTTACAGACCGCTACTTCTTCTTTGTTTGTGTTGAGAAGGATCTCGGTGCAAAGGTTTGAAGAGTGAACTACGCCAGCGTGTTGCTGGGGGTTGCGAAGGTTTGATGGGTCTTTGAATGTGATCCAAGGGTGACCCGTTTCGAAAACCATAGTGAGCATACGTCTCCATAGTTTTGTAGCTTCTACAGTTTTGAAGTTACGGATTTTGCCAGAGGCAGCATCAGCTTCGTAAGCGGTGTAGGCTTTTTCGAAGTCTTTTCCGAAAAGATCGTGAAGGTCAGGCACTTCTTCTGGAGAGAAGAGGGTCCAGCTTCCGTTTTCTTCCACGCGCTTCATGAATAGGTCTGGAATCCAGTTGGCCGTGTTCATGTCGTGGCAACGGCGGCGGTCATCACCAGTGTTCTTGCGAAGCTCTAGGTATTCTTCGACGTCAATGTGCCAAGTTTCAAGGTAGGCACAGACAGCGCCTTTGCGCTTGCCACCTTGGTTGACGGCAACCGCTGTGTCGTTTGCGACTTTGAGGAATGGGACCACGCCTTGAGATTCTCCGTTTGTTCCTTTGATGTGAGAGCCAAGTCCACGAACTGGAGTCCAGTCGTTTCCTAGACCACCAGAGAATTTGGAGAGCATGGCGTTGTCTTGAAGGGCTCCATAAATTCCGTAAAGATCGTCTGGAACTGTCGTCAAGAAACAAGAGGACAATTGAGGGTAGGGAGTTCCAGCGTTGAAGAGCGTTGGAGTCGAGCTTACGAAATGGAATTGAGACAATACATTGTAGAACTCAATCGCTTTCTCCGTGCGTGTTTCAGTGTCTTTCTCAATGAGAGCAAGTCCCATACCTACACGCATCCAGAAAAGTTGTGGGATCTCGATGCGTTTTTTATCGATGTGAATGAAGTAGCGGTCATACAAAGTTTGTAAACCAAGGAAAGTGAAGTTCTCATCGCGCTCAGGAGCGATGGCATCAGCAATCGCTTCCAAATCAAAGTCAGATAATAGGCGGGCGTCGAGTCGACCGGCTTCCACACCTACTTCTAGGTATTTTGGAAGGTAGGTGGTGTACATGTCTTTACGTTCAGCCAAAGAGAAGCGAGCTCCAATGACTTCTTCAAATAGACCTTGCAATAATAGACGTGCCGTTACGAAAGAGTAGGCGGGGTCACGCTCTGTAAAAGAACGTGCTGACATGATGGCAGCCGTAGTGATGTCTTTGGATGGCATGCCTTCAAAGAGATTGTGTTTCATCTCTGTAAGAATGTCTTCAGCTGAAGCAGAGGCTTCAAAGCCTTGGCAGGCTTCCAGAATCATCTGGGCAATTTCACGGGGGTTGTAGGGAGTCTTTTCGCCCTGGGGAGTGGTGATGGTGGTGATCGGTGCTGTAGTTTCCAAGATGTTTTCCTCGTTAGTCAATTCGAAGCTTTGCGCTTGAATTGATGGTGCTCCGTCAGGAGACCCTGTTTCGTTTCTGTTCATTGTGTTTGCCCTCCGTTAAAGTACGCTTTTCAGATTCTCCCCAGATCCTGCCAAGCTTGTTTGAAGGTGAGTTCCTAAGTCCACCATCCAAGCCCGTCAAAAGCGCCTATATTTTTAATGTGACACAACATATAGTGCGTTTCAAGGCCATATACGTCTATATATGGTATCAAAGTGACCATATGTTGCCATACATACAATAATAACAATAGTTTAACTAAATTCTTAAATAATTGGGGCCCTCAGTCGTGGATAAGTGGATAGCTGAGGACAGTTTTGAGGACAGTTTTTCAGCTATTTCAGGGGGGTGAAAATGCGCTGCTCACAAAGTTTTTAAAATAGTGTTTGGAGTTAGGAATCTTGATCCTGGGGCGCCACCGCCTGCGAATCAGCAAGAGCTATTTAGAGAACTATTCATCAATGGCGCGATGAAGGCCATTAAAAGAAGTCGAAATGAAAAAGGAGCCGTTCCATAGGAATAGCTCCCTTATGGGTAGTTTTGATGTTCGTTTTAAAATATCAATCGTAAAGAGCGCGCCACTCTACAACCTTATTGTAGAAGACTCGTGAATTGACGCCGATGTTGTATTCGGTTGGAGTCACGTTTTCTTTTGTGTAGGAGTTGCCCCGAACAATAATGCCGACAATCACCATTTTGTTGTCAGTATTACGGGCCAGCAATGCACTTCCTGATTGTCCTTTTATGACGTCACAACCAGTGTAAAGCAAGTTGCCATTGTGTTCGTGGATTCCACATTTTTGTTCGAGTGTCATCCGTCTTCCATTTTCAATGTCGCCAGGAAAGCCAGCGGTTGAAATCGATTCATTATAGTCGCTTGAGGGGCTGAGGTCCTTAATGACTCCGAACCATCCGATGGTATCGCCTAGATCTTTGTCCAAAAGTAAGAGGGCCCAATCTTGATCAATATTTGTTTGGTAGTCTAAAGTTCCCCAGGCCATTCGAGTGACTTTGGCTTTGTATGAATACGTGTGGTTTTCAAAACCAGAGAAAACATAGAGGTCATCAGCGATGCTGTATGTTGTTCCGGTTTCAGTTTCTGTTTTGATTACTTTGTCGTCGATGCAGTGAGCAGCAGTAAGAACGATGTTCTTGGAGATCATGGCGCCCGAACAGCCAGTGCTGATTTTTACAATCTTCTTTGCAAATCCAGAGTCAGGATCAACCTTCACTCTATTGTCATCTCCAAAGATCACGGCAGAGCGGCCAGAGGTGGCATCAATGGATTGAATTCCACACGAGCTCATCAATAAAATAGTAGTAAGGGCGATGAATTGATTCTTGAGCATAGGCATAGGTTCGCGCACCTTATCACGGTGCGTCACAACAGTCTAGCGCCGAGTTTTATCCCAATAAAAATAATGATTTAGACCTCTGTAAGTTCTGGCGAGCTTAGAGTGAATGCTTTCGAATTCAGATACTTTGCTGGCGCAGGGGTGACGAGCCAAGGCGATTCAGCAATCTGGAGCCGAAGGCTAGGTTTTCGAGTTCTAGCGAGAAAATGGTTAAAGCCGAAGGCTAGGTATTCGACCCAAAGGGAGAATACAATCTGGAGGCGGCACCCGGATTCGAACCGGGGATCAAGCTTTTGCAGAGCCATGCCTTACCACTTGGCCATGCCGCCTTTTCTGAAATTGAAGGCTCTCTTCTATTAGCCTTAGACCTATTTTACAAGGGCACAAGGGCAAAGATAGCGTCTACCAAAAAATACAATGAAAATAGTTATTTGCATAGAAAATCAAAAATTTTTTAAGCTCTAGCCTTGACCTTCTAACTTCTGACACCAGACTTCCCGTGGAAGCAGGACTGGGGTGTTTGTAGGCAATAGTGATTTGCTTTACAGGGTCACAGAAAGTGCTATCAATAGGCGCGTGAAGCTCGGGGTCTTTGTTCTGAGTCTTTGGCCTAGAATTTACGGGTCAGCTCCGCACTAAGTGGTGAGGGGCAAGTTTGGGAAGAATTTTAGAAGATGATTTACGAATACCGTTGTCAAGATTGTGAAACTCAATTTGAGGTTTGGGCAAAGATGTCTGACCCTGCGCCGGAATCATGTCCCGATTGCTCTTCTGAAAAACTAGAAAAAATCATTTCAGCAACAAACTTCGCGCTCAAAGGCGGCGGGTGGTACTCGCAAGGCTATGGAAGCTCGAAGTCCAACAGTTCAAATACCAATAATAATACAAAACCAAAAAACGACTCAAAATCTAAAGAGTCATAAAAATCCAAGGAGGAAACTAAAATGGCAATACGTCCACTACATGATCGCGTGATCGTAAAACGTCTCGATGAGGAGCAAACAACTAAGGGTGGCATCATCATCCCTGATACAGCAAAAGAGAAACCATTCGAAGGTGAAATCATCGCTGTAGGAACTGGCCGCACTATGGATGACGGAAGCGTTCGTCCTTTGGCTGTGAAAAAAGGCGAGAAAGTTCTTTTCGGTAAATATGCTGGAACTGAAGTTAAAATCGACGGCGAAGATCATCTGATCCTTCGTGAAGACGATATCGTGGGAATCATTGAGTAATTTGATTTCCAAATACGAAGGAAATTTGAACAAGAAAAATTGAATTTCACAATTCAAAGTTAATTAAGGAGAATTATAAATGTCTAAAATTGTAACTTTTAGCGAAACAGCTCGCAAATCAATGCTTAACGGAGTCAACACTCTCGCAAATGCCGTAAAAGTAACTTTGGGGCCTCGCGGTCGTAACGTTATCATCGAAAAAAGCTTCGGCGCACCAACTATTACTAAAGATGGTGTGACTGTAGCTAAGGAAATCGAAATCGAAGACAAATTTGAGAACATGGGTGCTCAAATGGTTCGTGAAGTTGCTTCTAAAACCAACGATGATGCTGGTGACGGAACAACAACTGCAACGGTATTGGCTCAGGCTATCTACCGTGAAGGTATCAAAATGGTAGCTGCTGGTCATAACCCTATGGACCTTAAGCGTGGAATCGACCTCGCAGTTACAAAACTTGTTGAAGACCTTCGTAAGCAAGCTAAACCTGTTGCAGGCAAAAAGGAGATCGCCCAAGTTGGAACTATCTCAGCAAATGGCGATGCTGAAATCGGAAACATCATTGCTGAAGCCATGGAAAAAGTTGGCAAAGAAGGCGTGATCACCGTTGAAGAAGCGAAGTCTATGGAAACAACTCTCGAAGTTGTTGAAGGTATGCAATTCGACCGTGGATACCTTTCTCCCTACTTCGTAACTGACGCTGACCGCATGGAAGTGGCTCTTGAAGACGCTTACGTTCTTTTGTTCGAGAAGAAAATCTCTTCAATGAAAGACATCCTTCCTGTTCTTGAAAAAGTTGCTCAAACTCAACGCCCCTTCGTGATCGTTGCTGAAGACGTTGACGGTGAGGCTCTTGCAACTTTGGTTGTGAACAAGCTTCGTGGAACTCTTAAAGTTGCTGCTATCAAGGCTCCTGGCTTTGGTGACCGCCGCAAAGAAATGCTACAAGACCTTGCTATCTTGACTGGTGGCCAAGTGATTTCTGAAGATCTTGGAATGAAGCTTGATAGCATCACTTTGAATGATCTTGGTGTTGCTAAGCGCATCGTGATCGACAAAGACAACACAACTATTGTTGATGGCGAAGGCAAGAAAGAGTTGATCGAAGCTCGCGTAGCTACGATCCGTACTCAAATCGAGTCTACAACTTCTGATTACGATCGTGAAAAACTTCAAGAGCGTTTGGCTAAGTTGGTTGGCGGTGTTGCCGTTATCCAAGTTGGTGCTGCTACTGAAGTTGAAATGAAAGAAAAGAAAGCTCGTGTAGAAGACGCATTGAACGCGACTCGCGCTGCTGTTGAAGAAGGTATTGTTGCTGGTGGTGGTGTTGCCCTCATCAAAGCTTCAAATGCTTTGATTGGATACAAGCTTGAAGACGAAGCTCAAGGTTTTGGTGTTCGCATCATCAACCGCGTCACTGAAGAGCCTCTTCGTCAGATCGCTGGTAACTGTGGTCTCGATGGTGCTGTTGTTGTGAACAAAGTTAAAGAGTCTAAGGACGCTTACTTCGGATTCAACGCTGCAACCGAAGTTTACGAAGATCTTCTCCAGGCTGGTGTTATTGACCCAGTTAAGGTAACTCGTTCTGCGCTTCAAAACGCAGCTTCTGTTGCTGGTCTACTTCTCACTACTGAAGCTATGATCGCTGACAAGCCAAAGTCTGATTCTACTCCTGCTCCTGACATGGGCGGCATGGGCGGAATGGGTGGCATGGGCGGAATGGGCGGATTCTGATAGCCTTCTCCGATGGCCGTTTCGGCAGGCTCAACGTCCCGTCGAAAACCTGGCCTTCGGCCGGTCCAACTACTAAGTAACAAGACCCTGGTTCCTTTAGTGGAGCCGGGGTTTTTTTGTGGGACTTCGCAAATTTTTATTGGGCTGGTAGACTTTGGGGGTGATGCGAAGATATTTGCTCCTACTATCATTTTTAGTTTCTACGTCGATCCTTGCTTGTGGAGTCTTTTTCTCAAATGAGTTTGTGAATAACCCCTTCACGCTTTCTCGCGAAGACTCACTGATTATTTTTGACAAGGAAACTGGAGACCAACAGTTTATTCGGAAGATTACTGTTTCTGGGCCTCAGAAGGAATTTGGTTTTCTTGTCCCCATCCCGACAATGCCGGTCGTAGACGAAGTGAGTGATGATATTCTTGCTTGGATGGATGAGGAGTATGAGGCACAGCGTCCTGTGGAAACTCTGCTGGACTGGTATCCATTAGATCTGATTTTTACTTTTCTCGGTGACGACATGGCTGGAGGCTTGATCGGATCGGCAAACGACGGTTTTGGTGGGGCTCCTGGGGGTGCAATTTCTAGGAGCCAGGTTGAGGTGATCTCTCAACAGCAGATTGGAGGGTTCGAAGTCAGCGTATTGAAGGCGACAGAGGCACAAGCACTCCAAAGCTGGATCGATACCAATGCTTACAAAGTTCCTGATGAGTCTCGGGATTATTTGGATTTGTATGTGAAGCGAGAGTTCTATTTCGTTGTTTTTAATTTTAAGCCAGCAGGCGAATTGTCTAATCAGCCAACGATTCGCGATTCTCATTTCATCCGGATTCGCTACAATTATGAAGAGCCTTTCTATCCCTTTCGTGAGGCTATAAGCGCTGTTGATAAATTGGGATCTACTGATGATGATTCGTCCACAGACCGGGCTATGAAACCCGGTCTGAGAGAAGAGATCTACTCTGCTAAGCGGGATTTTCGCTTAAGCCTGCTCACAAGGGGCCCTGTGTATTACAAGCTTGCTGAGGAACGCAGTTTTGATCCTCAGAACCGAAGTTTGGAAGACGATTTGAGGCAATTCTGGAGTTCTAATTTTCACTTAAGGTTTCAAAATGAGATTCAACATACAAAGAAAAAATGGAAAAAATTTGGAGTAGAGCAGGCTGACCGTGAAAAGTGGGTGCTTAGTCAATACCAATTTCTTCATAGTATGAGGCCTCAGTCGGATCTGCTTTTTAAGCCCTATGCAAAGGGAGCAGAGTTTGAGCCTACTTTGCCACCAGCTCGTGTAAATGTGATTCAGGCTGGAGTATGGGCGTCTATAGCTTTGTTTGTGTTTTTGTTGGCGGCTATTCGTTATGTGTATGTGGCTTTGAGAAAAAAAAGAGATCGGCGCTAAGAAGATTTATGCTTTTTAATCTTTTCTTGTTGCGGGGATTCCTCCGCCTTTGATTTGCATCTGGAACAAAGTTTTGGGGAACTCTGCTGGGCAGAGACTTTTGTAGTGATCCTTAAACTGCTTGCGCACTGTTGTCGCGCTATGGTCTTGGGAATTCAATAGTTCTTGGACTTTTTTGTGAGCTTTTTGACAGCCTTTTTCATTTGGGCCGTTAAGTTTGGGGATGTTTTGCCCTATTTCTGCGGTGATCATTTGGAGTTGCCCTTGGAGGCTACGAAAGTTTCCTTTGCACTCGGCTTTCGTTGCATGTGTTGATGTTTTAATTCTAAGGCAGAAGGCATCAAGTTCGCCTTGTAGGCGGTTCATATCTTTGACGAGCTCAACGGTTCTGCTTCTATTGCTTGGGGAGAGTCTGTAATTGACTCCGGAATCTTGCTGGTGGTTTGCGCTAGAGGAGGTGACGGTGAGTGGTTGTTGATAGCAGGCCTTGTCCAGAGAGTCGGAGATTTCAGGAAGGAGCTCTCGCTTGCACAGATCGAGAGTCTCGGTAGCCACCACATGATTCGCGAAGGTAAATACCAATAAGGTTGTGCCAAATCGAAGCATTTCACAATCATATCAAATGCTTCAAAACGAGGGGTTAAAGTCTGATTAACTTTGTGCTACAAGAAGGCCAAGTATGGGAAAGACGCGCAAAGGGCTGAGGTATAAGCCTCAGGACGAGTTTTACAAGAAGGCTCAAAAAGAGGGTTTTGTTGCGCGCTCTGCTCTGAAGCTGGCCGAGATGGACAAGCGGTGGAAGCTATATAAGCGAGGTCAGAAGGTTCTCGACCTGGGATGTGCTCCGGGATCTTGGTTGCAATACGCCTCAGAAAAAGTTGGCAAAAAAGGCAAGCTTCTCGGGATTGATATCGACCCAGTTCGCGTGGACATTGAGAATGTCGAGACGATCGTAATGAGTTTGTATGATCTCGATCCCGATGCAGAGCCTCTAAAGTCTTGGGGGGAATTTGATATCATTCAAAGCGATGCCATGGTGAAGACGATCGGAATTGCGGAAAGCGATGTGGCTCGTTCAATCGCCTTGGTTGAGGCTAGTTTGAAAATCGCTGAAAATGGTGGTTTGCGATATGGCGGAACTTTTGTGGCAAAAGTTTTCGAAGGTCCGGGCTTTACTGAGTTTTATACTGACTTCAAAAAGAAATTTAAAAAGCAGTTTGTGGGCAAACCAGAGGCTATCCGAAAGGGAAGCCGGGAAGTGTATGTCGTCGGGCTTGAATTCAAAGGCACTCCGAAGAAAAAAGCTCCGGTTGCTGAAACTAAGAAAGCAGCAAGCAAAAATAATGATTAGGGTTAATTGCCCTCAGGACCTTGTAAAAAATTGATCAAATAAGCTTTTAGTTGATCTGAGATATCTTTGAATTCCACTCCGATGCCGGGCATTTTCCAAGGACTAGCGCCCCAAGGTAGTTTCCAGGCTATGGTGCAGGCAATCGGGGTTGGAAAGTCTCCAACCATGATTTCAACTTCATCAATAGAGTCCCAGTTGTCCATAGAGACAATAAAGCAACCTCCTAGACTGAGGTCGTAAGTCACGGCTTTGCTTTCGGCTGGATATTGCACGTTCTCTTCCCCTGGCCTGTAGCCGGGACGTTGGTATTGAACTTTCACAAAGCAAATTTTTCTTGGGAAAACTCTCAAGCCCCTGGGTGCAAAAGATTTCACCTGGTCCATCAGTTGAGTCCATTTTCCTGTCAGAATCTTTCTTTCTGCAGCGTCTCCGTTTACGAGCTTTTCACTCACTTTCAAGGTGGGAATCTGAAGGTCGTCGAGCAGTTCGAGGGCCTTTTTTTCTACATCACTTGAATCAGTGAAAATTGAGGCCTCAATGATCGTCGCATGAAGGTTTTGGTTTCTTTCTGCGCACGGAGGAACTCTCCGACGGACTTAAAAGGTTTGATGATCATTTGATGATCATCAGTTCGATCGCCATATGTTTCTAATAGATCGTCAAAGACCTCTCGAAAACGCAAAGCTTTGCTTTCGTTTGAAACGATTAAGGCCAAAACGGAAGTCCGCTCATTCATGCTTTGATTATACGAAACATTTTGAACAATATTTGTTAAGACTTGAATATTTTTGGCTTAAATTGTTATTTAAAGCCTTTTTTGGGGGCCAGCGTCAATTTCAGGGGCTAATAAGACCACTTTGGCGGCTGTGAATCTAATCTGTACCTAGGGCAAAAGCATGAAAGTGAAGGGCGAGCTCGGAGGATTGATTGAGGTCTAGAGTCGCAGATCGCAGTGGAGTGGGAAATCTTTTGTCGATGGCGAGGACAGTTTCAATCACTGGATCTAGCTGTTCTTTCTGAAAGTTGAGCACATCTAGGATGTCCTCGAACTTTAAATTTGGGTGTTGAAGCAGGCGTGACGTGACTTGAGGATTCTTTTCTTTTTTCAGGGCTTCAATCAAACAATTTTCTGAGAGCGTTGGAATTCTTGCGATGTATGAACGAACAAAGTTCGACTCATCTGAAAGGAGCAGTCGTTCAAAGGTATTGTTTAGTTCAGCTAGTAATGAACTTTCTTTTTTGATGACGGGAAACTCTAGAATTCTTCTCGCAAAGCTCAATGCTGTTGATGCGCGAAAATCATTGTTTTGCGATTTGATGAGTTTAGCTATCTGTCTCAACGGTACTTCAGGATGGCCCAAAATCTCTTCGACTTCATGATTGGGGATGGTTTCGAGATCAATACTCTCGGGGTCGAGAGCTTCCGGTAGATCAATCGGGGGATTGGTTCTAAGAGCTAATTTGTGGACAGCCCGTTCTGCGATCCCTGGAATGCTGTGGCGACTTAGAATCTCAAGAGTGACATTCAGGATGTCGCTTCGATTCACCATCCACATAGCCGGGCCCTCTTCCTTAGTTGCGGTTAGCAGCAAATTCTCATGAGCATGCGGAGACATAAAGAGATCAGCGGTGTCTGCCGCCGGAAGCTCTCTCATTAGCTCTTCAATGGCAGTGATTGTGGTATGCAATGATGACATAACAATCAGGCCAGATTTTCCACGATGAGAGCTACACCTTCGCCGCCGCCAATGCAGAGGCTCGCACATCCATAGCGTTTGCTCTGATTTCTAAGTGCGTGGAGTAAGGTCACTAATATTCTAGCACCACTGGCGCCAATGGGGTGTCCAAGGGCCACGGCACCTCCATTGACGTTAACTTTGTTGATGTCGAGATCGAGTAGTTTTAGATTTGCGAGGGCAACGGCTGCAAAAGCTTCGTTGATCTCCCATAGGTCGATATCGCTCGTGTTCATGTTAGCTCTTTTTAGAGCCTGTTGAATCGCAGGTGTTGGGGCGGTCGTGAACCATTCCGGCGCCTGAGCGGCATGACCCTGAGACACGATTCTCGCAATGGGATTGAGGTTGTTTTGTTTGGCAAAGTCTTCGCTGCAAACCAGCATGCTCGCTGCTCCGTCGTTCAGAGAGCTGGCGTTGAATGCGGTGACAGTTCCATCTTTTGCGAATACCGGCCGAAGGCCCGCAACTTTTTCAGGCATGTATTTTTTGGGTTCTTCATCTTCAGTGATCTGAAGAATATCTTTTTTACTTTTGACTTCAACGGCAGTGATTTCGTCGTTGAAGGCGCCGGACTTTTGAGCAGCTAGCGCACGCTCGTAGGAGACTTTTGAATAAGCATCTTGGTCTTCGCGAGATATGTTGTATTCTTTCACGCAAATTTCTGTGGCATTACCCATGTGAAAGTCATTGTAGACGTCCCACAATCCATCCTTGATCATAGAATCGATGAGTTCGGAATTTCCCATTCGCAAACCTTCTCGAACTTTGGGCATGAGGTAGGGGGAGCGGCTCATGGATTCCATTCCACCGGCTATTGCCGAATGAATCTGGCCTGAGCGAATAGCGGAGTCAGCGAGCATGACGGCTTTTAATCCTGACCCGCAAACTTTCCCTACAGTTGTGCAGGGAGTGTGTCGGTCTAGTCCGCCACCGAGAGCCGCTTGTCTCGCTGGGGCTTGGCCAACTCCTGCCGTGAGAACGCAGCCCATGAAGACTTCGTCGATCTTACCAGGGTCAACGACGGCTTCTTTCATGGTGGCGAGGATGCTTGTGGCACCGAGTTGCGTCGCGTTAATTTGACTGAATAAGCTTTGAAAAGAAGCTATCGGTGTTCGTTTCGGGGCACAGATCACAGTATTCATATAAAATGAAATATCAGAAAAGCTTCTGAGAGTCGTCCCCTAGTTATGAAAAGATTGAAGAAATTGGAAGAGAAACGCTTAGGAAACAGCAAGGGACGTTGGTTCGTTCTTGCTTTGATTCTGGCTGCATTCTTGCCGTTTATTTTGAGGCTAGGCTTGGATGTTAATGCCGTGAACCGTCAGGCCCTCAATCGTGTTTATCGTGAGTGGCGAGTGTCTCCATCATTTCAGGAATTGAAGAGTCAGGGATCTGAGCTGAGGCTACTCAAGTCGGATCGAGAAGGCGTATTTGAAGACCTTTTTCAGGGACTATTGCAGAATGATTTTAAATTGGTGGGGCGTTCCGATGTGCCTGTTGTGGCGAGTTATTTTAAAAAGTCAAAAGTATTAAGTGCCAGGATTGAATGGGGTCAAGCAGACATATCGCTCCCAGTTCAAGTGTTTCATTCAGAGACAAGATTTGTGAACAATGGATTACTTCTAGGCTTTTGGTTGAGTCTCATTCTACTTTTTTTTGGTATGGAGTCGGCCAAAGCAACGGCACTAACGGTGTTTTTTATGTTGCTATGGCAAGTACGGTGGAATCCAATGGAAATCCCACTTTATATCTGGGATGAAGCGAAGCTTTGCTATCAAGAGATTCTGCTTGGTCTTTATAATCTAGAAAGTTCGATGTTCTTTGTGCTGTTGATGTTGGCTGTTGTCGTAGGTTTGTTTCAGGTGATTGCAAAACCACTGATAAGAAAACTGCCAGACCAGGGCATTCCACAGGTTCTGTTGTTTAGTGTTTTGGTGGAGCCAATGCTGCTTTACTTGTCTTCGAAGGTAATGGGATGGGGGGATGGCGTTTACTGGTGGAAAGTTTATCTCGGGTCGCTATGTTTCCGCTTTGTAGGAGTTAGTTTTTTATTGTCGCTGATGATTTTTAGGCCGAAGCGACTTCCCGCCCCAGGCCTAAAGCAGGCTTCAGCTTGGGCAGTTTTTATGAGCCTCATGTTGCCCACAGCTTTTCTCGTTGCAGGCGGATGGCAGTGGCTCAATGCTGTATTGATTGTGGATGCTGGATCTAGCATTCTCATGTTGAAAGCTTTTTTGACCGCTGCACTTTTAGCGGCACTGACCGGGAGTCGTTGGGCTTCTTTGATTTTAGGTGTTTTTGTCTTGTCTTGGGTTGCTCCTCCGACGGAAGGACATTGGGTTTCGGCGGCCGTGTTTGGGTTCTTCTTTGAGGGATTGTGGATGGGGTGGTGGCTTAGTCCGCTGAAAAGCAACCGGATTCAGATGCCTATGCCACATGCAAAAAATTTGTTTTTTGTGTGCGCAGGTGTGGGCTGGGTTCTTGGGATTTTTATCAATACCGCCGGTGTTCCGCTGGCTTTGTCTTGGGTTCTAGTATTGTTGAGCATTTGGAGTTATGGTCAAATGGATGCGGCACTCAAACAAGATATTCGCGATTTTGAAATGGAGACACATGTTTAAAGCTGAGATGAAAAAATTGACACTTCAATTTGGTTTTTTTGCTCTAGTTGTGGCTCTTTTTTCGCCGTCTGTTGTTGCTCTTACCGAGTTAAGTGCGAGTGTTCGTGATCAATATATCTTAAAGTTAAAGCCGGAATATGACGCGGACAATTCTGAAGTTGAAGTCATGAAGAATGAGTTTACATTTGTTCTTGGCACATCTTTGGACGGATCATGGGTTCAAGTGATCAATCGAGATGGCAGGTCAGGATGGATTCCTGTGACTATGCTTGATTTGCAGCGAGTTGATCAGGAAGATTACGATGATTTTTATTTTGCTCTAATGAGAGAGCGAAGATACTTGTCTCGAATTTCTTGGGAAGGGGGCGCCTCTTTCGGCACGACTCCTTTTGGTGTTGGGGCTGAAACCATGCTTAGAGTGAATCTATTCAAGGAAGGTTTCGCAACCAACAAGTCAGATCAACTCGAGCTTGGCGCAGGTTTTCGCTATCACCTTGGTGCTTCACCATCTCCTACATTTAATGGAACAACGTTGGTTTCGGATTCAGCGAAGAGATTTTTTGAAGTTCCAGTTGAGTTGAGCTGGATGTTTCGACTTGGGTATCGGGGAAATTTATTGGTGGGGCCGCATTTCGGAGTTTCTTTTGTGAAAGATCCTTTTGCTCGATTTAATCCCGCCATGCCGGCAGTTGCAGGATTTAATTTTCGATATTACCCAAGAGATTCCTTCGGAATTTACTTCCATACGTGGGTTCATTTGCGAAGTGTGATTTATTACTCAGCAAGTAGTGGCGTCACTTGGCGTTTTTGATCTGAGTAATGCTTAAGCGTCTGCTCTTTATTTTAAAATTTTGTTTGTGGGGATTTATTATCCTTTCTTCTCTATCGATCTATCAGGATGGCTATAGTCGGTATCTGCATCAACTTCCCAATGCTCTAGCCTTCGGAATCGCGATGACTCTTTGGTGGGTGTGGCCGCTTAGGTTTATTTTTGATGAAGTGAAAAGGCATCGGTCTGCGGAGGGGGCGGTTTTTAGTCGCATGCTATTGCTAAAAATACTTGGGGAATGCTTGTTTGTGCCTGCTCTTGCCTCCTTGATCGCGGGAGGTCTGCCAATCTGGCTTGGGCACGGAGATAGTCACTATCTGAGCGGAAGCGGCAATTTTGGATTCTTGATGTTGCCGCTATTCTCAGGAATCACACTAGCGCTTGGGCTTGTTATATTCTTGCTTTCATTTTTGATCGGAAAGGCGAGATCAAAGGTTGCGGCTAAGGTCTAGACTCATGCTCTGGATTCATGGCCGGGATTCATGGATGTCGCCAACGTTGAGTTGGTGCTTGGCGCTGTAGGCGCTGCCGGAGCGTGATGTGATCTCTAACAGTGACCCCGTTAAGTGAGTTAGTGTTCCCGTCTCAACTATAACTTTGACCAAGTCTCCAGCTTTGACCTTGAGGCTGTCTTCGGGATTCAAATGTAGTGGAACGTTTTGGCTTGTTCGGCCCGTGAAACGTGTGGCGTCTCTTTTTGAAGGACTTTCCATGAGAAGCTCAACGGTCTTTCCGACTTCGGCTTCGTGAAGTTCTTTGGAAATAGCACGGCAAACAGTTTGAAGGCGTTGAAGGCGCTCAAGCTTCTCCCCGGCCAAAGTGCTATCTGGGCGCTCCGCGG
>CAZXHL010000039.1:0-21053 GCA_964640545.1 uncultured Bacteriovorax sp.
AAACTCCGAACGAGCTCCTCGTAAATGCCAGTCACGAAAGCGATCGTGCCTCCCGACACTCCAGGAACGACATCTGCGGCCCCCATAGCCATCCCCTTAAAAAACAATACGATTTTTTCCATGCTGCCGTTTCTACCAGCCCCCACTACAGTGTCCAGCCCCACTGTCAAAACTTTAGACACTGATTCGCGACAAATCGCTGAGGGCCACGTTTGCACCGAAAAACAACCCTCTCCAGCCCCATAATCGTGGCCCTGAAATTGCATTTTATAAAGTGGTAAAATGTTTAAAAAAATAGCTTCCTTAATTCTGCTCTTGTTCGTCCTGGCCCCAGGCCTAGCTTGGGCTTCGTCCTGCCATGACGAATTGAAAGCTTTGCATGGGCTTGACCCCTCAAATACCACCGCCAAAATTGAAAATGATGTTGGAGAATTTCTTAGCGAAACCCAAGCTGCGGCCAAGTTAAAGTCACTGAGCTGCGACCCAGTAAAAGATCCCGACTGTGCAAAGGAAGTGATCGAAGAAGCGATAAATGAAAAGAAATTCGCTGAACGCTTCAAAGACTACTTTAGAAGCAAAGAAGAAAAAGCCTGTGTCATAGGCAAACAACGCTCCTCAAAAGACAAAATCATCGCGCGATCCAACATGATCTTAAATCTCGGAGCCGCCGGCATAGCTACCTGGGGGGTGCATAAATTCGATGGGCACATGGCCGAAAAAGACGGCAAAGAAAAACCTAAATTCAACTGGGCGTTCCTGGCTGCAACGACGGGTTTCGTAGTCTACCGAAGCATCATACAATGTCAGAACGAATTGGGTGCAGATTCCCTAGATGGACTCACTGCCAAGCAAAAGTTTTGGATCAAGTTTTGGCGCTACACCAAAATGAATGCCATCGCCAACTCGATGTTTGTTGGAATGCTTATGGTTCAAGACTGGGTCAATGGTGAAAACCCCCTAGATCCAGAGAATCTGAAAAGTTATGGCCTCGACTTCGCCTTTGGAATGCTATGGGATAGCGGCTGGGCTGTTTCGCATATTCGATTTTTTGACGCCCTACTTTTGGACCGCCTTCCCCTTATGCGTGAGAGAATGGGCCTTTGGATTCAGCAAGGCATCCTCAAGCCCGTCATCGCAAAAGTTAACGGGCGCAGAGTTATGATGCTAGTGGTTAATGCCGGAAGTCAAGTGCCTGGTTTTACCGTAGAAGCACTTTCGCGATTCGCCCTTACTGCAAGCAGAACTGCCGCCTACCTTGGGGCGCGAAACACGCTGCAAAATTTTGTATTCGGCATTCACGAAGACAGAATTGAAGAAAGCGTGTCAGACGAGAAAATAGACACTTCGCTCGTTGTCCCCCCAGCCATTCCCCAATAGACTAACCGCTATGAAAAGAGTTGCCCTACTAACTGGTGGAGGCGATGCTCCTGGCTTAAATGGAATTCTTGAAGCCACAAGTATCGCATTGTTAAGAGAAAATTTTGAAGTAGTCGGCATTCAAGATGGTTTTGAAGGCGTTTTCCAAAATCGTACCATCAATATCACAAGAGAAAACATTCGCGGCGTGCACGGACTAGCGGGAACATTTCTAGGAACTTCCAACAAAGTTGGGACGGAAGGTCGCGAAGCCGAGTTTCTTGAAAAATTTGCTAAGCTAAAAGTTGATGGATTGATCGCTGCAGGTGGCGACGGAACTTTTGCGGGCCTTTCAACCTTTAAGGACAAGATTCCCCTCATCGGAGTTCCTAAGACGATCGACAACGATCTTTCGGGAACTGAGATCACCTTTGGATATGACACTGCTTGCTCGGTTGTCGCAGAAAGCGTTGATGCTTTGAGAGCCACTGCCGACGCCCATCGCAGAGTGATCATCGTCGAAACCATGGGGCGCACAGCCGGCTGGATTGCACTTGGCGGAGGTATGGCCTCTTATGCTGACGTTATTTTACTCCCAGAAACTCCCTTCGACAAAAAAGCACTCATTGAATACATCAAATCAAAGCAATCCTCTCAGCGTGGATTAATGATTGTTGTTGCTGAGGGTGCACACGCAGAAAACGAAGAAGTGCTCGTAGCCCATAGAGTAGAAGGATCTCCGCAGGCCGAGCGCTATGGCGGCATCGCAGAGAGACTCGCCCGCTGGATTGAATCTGAATGTGGCTGGGAAGCACGGCATGTGGTGCTCGGACATTTGCAACGCTCAAGAACTCCCACGACCACAGATCGATTTCTCACCCTTGGGATGGGTGTGGCCGCGGCAAAATTGGCGATGGCCAAACAATGGCATAGAGCTGTCGTATACCGTGATGGGCTCATTCAAACGGCGCCCATTGAGGATGTCATGGGGCCCGCCAGACTTGTTGACCCCAATCACCGATGGGTGAAATCTGTGAAGACTTTAGGGATATTTATTTGATATGGAAGTCGTGACTAAAAACATCGAGAAACATTTGTTCATCTGCACCAACGAGCGTGAAAATGGTGAATGCTGCTCCCAAAAAAATGCTGTTGAAATTTTTCAAGAACTCAAGAAAAAGTCTAGAGAGGACCCGGCCTGGAAAGGCATTGTCTCAGTCACAAAATGTGGTTGCCTTGGATTTTGCAGCAAGGGAGTTGCGGCTGTGGTGTATCCTGAAAAGAAGTGGCTTACTGACATCAAAGAAGCCTCAGATCTGATTGACTCCATCTAAACAGTTATTAGAACGAGTGAATGCCTCAAAAACGACAAATACTAGCCATGGGTGGTGGCGGTTTTTCCATGGAGCCGCACAACCCCCTTCTCGATCGGTATCTTCTCAGTTTGTGTGAAAAGCCCAACCCCAAAGTTTGTTTTGTGGGAACAGCGAGTTTTGATGATGTGGGCTATCGCGAGAAATTCTACCATGCTTTCAGGGACTATCCCTGCGAAGCCACCCACCTAGCCTTGTCCGAATGGGGCAGCGAATCCCTTGAGGACTTCGTCGCAGGTCAGGACATATTTTATGTGGGCGGTGGAAATACGGTAAATCTGCTGCGCAAGTGGGAAGTCTCGAAGCTCGATCGATATTTGCGCGTTGCTTATGAGCGAGGAGCTATCATGGCAGGTTTGAGTGCGGGATCGATTTGTTGGTTTGAGGAGGGACTGTCGGATTCTGTGAACCCAGGAAAACTAGAACCACTCGAATGTCTAGGCTGGGTAAAAGGAAGCCATTGCCCCCACTTTGATGGCGAAGCCGAAAGGCAAGATCGCTACAAGAATCTTATTATTGATGGAAAAATGAAACAGGGCTGGGCTCTTGATGATGGATGTGCCCTTCACCTGGTTGATGAAGAAGTGTTCCGAATTGTCGGGTCCCATCCCGACAAAAAAGCTTTTAAGTATTCTGCTTCAGATGAGCACCCAAACCAGCAAGGCATCGACGCGGGCTACCTGGGCGGAGGCGCAATGGTTATCAGACCCGCATCTGAACAGGAGCTTTCAACCATTGTGATGCAACATCAACTTGACGAAAGCTTTGTAGCCAATGGTGGCGGCAGCAGCAGAAATGTCGCATTGATTCTCGAGATCTATGGGAGCCTCAAAGCAAGTGCCGTTGTCAGCTACGAAAATAGCGACCGCGATCTTGCAGGTGTCTGCAAAAGTATCTGGGTAGACGAGAGCATTTCTGGAAAGTCATTTGAGACAAAATTTCGAGAAACGATAAAAACCATCAAACAAAAGGAGTTTTGCTAATGGAATCATCTCCCCCACTCAAAATAGGTCTTTACGAACACTACAAAGGCATGCCTTACCGAGTTCATGGAATCGTTGTCCACTCCGAAACCTTAGAAGAGCTAGTCTATTACGAATGCCTTTATGAAAATGAGCGCGGAAAATTCTGGGTGAGACCTAGAAAAATGTTTCAGGAAAATGTCACGATCGACGGTGTAGAAAAACCTAGATTTCGATTTGTCTCTGCCGAATAAGCCTTTGTATCGAGTCTGTTAAAAGTAGTAGGAAACGCCGCCCATAAATCGCATATTGAATCCATTCACGGCTACCGTTGTAAAGCCCAATCCATAACCGAAAGAAACTACGGCCTCGAGTCCCATATGATTCGTCAATTGGTAGTTATAGCCAAAAGTGCCCGTGAATTCCGCAACAGAGCCAACAATACTGAAGGCACTGGTAAATTCTTGAACCAAGACCTGAGCGATTCCCACCTCGTAACCGCCGAAAAAGCGATGCGGGTTGTAGGATTGAATCTCAAAATCTCCCTCACTCTTGTTAAAATACATAGAGGGCCCGGAGAAATAAAACCGTTGTCCGCCAGCAACTCCACTATAGAAAACTTTGGCCTTTCCAAAATCCATAGCAAAAACACTTTTGATTATTGTAGATACCGTCGAGCTATAAAAAAGCTCCGCTTCCAGCTCGATCGTCGGGAAAGTGGAAAAGGACGTGTTTACAGGCCCAGAGTAGCTGCCCTTGATCATACCAGTTCGAAAATGGAATTGCCTGCCGGCAGCATTGGCATAGAAAGACCCAAATAGCGCAAGGGAAATCATAGTTGCCTTAAGCAGCTTGTTGATTTTCATCCGTTGATTCCCCTGACTTGAGTGTCTCAACCCATTCAGACAAGACTTTTCTTGAAGCTTTGGCAAACGATGTATCGGTCTCAATCAATATGCGGACAATACCAACAAAGTTGGTCCATATAGCATTCGAATTTTCTTTGAGCTGTTCGAGGGCTTCTTCGTCGGATTCGATTTGTTAAATCTCAAGATCAAGCATATCTCGTAATTTTTTTCCTGGCTCACCAACTGCAGAGAAATAAACCTCTCGTTCAGACTCGTCTTTCGACAAAATTAGCTCCGCTCTTCTAGGGTTGCTGAGCTTAAGGAAAGCCGCTTTGATCAATTCGACAGGAAGATCAGAAATCAATGATGATGGGAAAGATTGCTCACTGAGAACTTTGATCATCTTCCACTGCTTAGATTCGACGAGAACATTGTAAAGCAACTTCTCTTTGTTCATAGAAGCAGTAGGCATAAGATCCGGGATGCTTTCAATAAACGGATTTTCTACCATATCTCCATCACCGCGAAGCTTTAAAATGCCTTGCTTGATGGATTCAATATTTTTGAGCGAGCTTTCCACATTAGCTTTCGCTAGCAACGGATAAAGCTCAGCACAAACGTCATCATCCAGACGACTTGCAATCGAAGAAATCTGAGAACTAGGAAGCAAAGACATGACCTGTGCAGCCATTTCTTTATTTTCCACATAGATTGCAGAAACCTCTTCAGCTGTGACGGCAAAAATTAGCTCCTGAATGTCGGGAGCTAACTCAGGTTTGGGGACAATGAGATCCAATATAAGCTGGTTGTTTAGGAAGAGATCGGCCCTACCGAGAGCGTCTCGAGAAAGTGGCGCATTGAGCATCTTGCTAAGATCTTTCCGCTCTTTCGGGCTCATCAAGTTGAACAATTGAACCAATTGATCTGGATGAAGAAAACGAGTGAGAACCACCAAAGCATCCGTCGCCCCTAATGGCATAAACTTAAGCCACTGACGAACAAACAAAGCAGCAGTCTTCGGATCTTTTGTGACCAACTCCCTGAATTTATCAATTCCGGCTAGGTTTTTGTCAGCGCTTGAAGAAATAATTCGCGAAGCGGCCTCATCTTCAATCCCTGCTTCTTCGCTAACATGGATATGCTCGCCGGAATCTCCCACAGACCCAGAAATATCAATAGAAGCTCCGCCAGCATCGCCGGCCTGCTGTTGAGTCGCGACCCAATCTTTATAGGCATTCACAGCACTTTCTCCGAGTGCAATGACTTTCCCAACGCAGATAAAGGAAACTACAAAGACTATGAGGCCGAATATAATTAGGGCGACAACGCGGCCTACTGGATCCTTAAAATCTTTCAATATGGATAGAGGCGCCGATTTTTGCTCGGCCTTTAGCGCTTCTTCTGCAGCGGCTTCTGATGCCGCCTTGGTATCAATGAGCGCAATTCGCTCTAATTTTACCCTGGGCCTAATGTCGTTCAAACGAGGCACTAACTTTTTCAACAGATCTTCCGCTGTTTTTTCTCTTTCAGGGTCTACCCCCTCATCGACCATCATAGTGACCGTGAAAGATGAAATGTTCTCAAATAAATTGTCTTTGTTTTCCAGGTCACTCATTGAGGTCATCGGCTCATCAACGCCAAGCTTAGACATAAGGTCGTTTCCGCCTAGGACAGAAGGGGCACTAGCCGTTGACCGACTAGGAGCTTTCTTTTTTTCTTCATCTTTGAGACGAAGTTCTACCGTGATCAAAAATTGATCCTCAGGAAGTATTAAAGAAAGATTGGACCTCAAGGACTTCGTGAGCTTATCCTCGAATTCAATTTTCTGCCACATCAAAGGCTTAGCCCCAGAGCCATTGGAAGGAGGAGCTGCATCCATCCCGCCGAACAAACTCATTTGAGCCTTAACCGTTAATGGAGATAAAATTAAGCAAACTAGCCAAAGCCAGAGAACTCTCAACTTCATGGATTGGATCCTCCATTTGAAGCTGGAGTTCTAGAAGATCCGCCACCAAGGTTTTGCTCCAACATGTCCCTCATTCGAACAGCCTCAACACTTCGTGGATTTAATTTAACAGCCCTTCGATAGGAATCTAGCGCCTCGGGAAATCTTCTAGACATATAATAGATACCGCCCTCCAACTCATAGGGAGAGGAGAGTGTGGGTATTTTTGATTTGATTTTTTCTACAAGCTTAAGGGCTTCATCGTAACGACGAACTCTAACGAGCCTTTGGGCTTCAAATAAAGTTTCAATCTGCGCATTCATTTCTGCCGGATCATCAAGACCCGATAAGCCATCGAGAGTCACCTTGAGGTTGATATTTTTAATGGACATGTCAGTGATTAGAACTGATTTAGTTAGATATCCCTCTTTGTGAAACTCAACAAGCAATGGACCCGATCCACCATAATCTTTTTCGATATCAGCCGCAGACATGTTGAGAGGAGTCACTCCGAGCTCTTTCACTGCGCCGGAACCAAGCGGTTTCACTTTCACACTAGCTTGTTCGGGAACCGAGTTGAGACTAATTGTTGTCGATGAACAAGCACCAACAAACATCAACATCACAAGCAACGCGAGAGGTGCGCGCAGGATGCGATAAATTAGACAAAACGATCTCATGTACCCTTTATCGACCTGCTTGCTGAAATTCTTTAAGTTATCTTAAACCGTTGCAGGCCTGCAATATTTGTCACTATTCAGAATATTCAAGCTCTCCAGTTAACGCTGTGATCCACATTTAAGTAGCTAAAGTCTTTAAGCTTTCAGCTATTAGCTCCGTAAAGAACATCGTTATGAATATAATAAATGTAGCCGGAATACTTCTTGCGATCGCAGTTCTCGTGGTTTCCTTTGTTTGGGGAAACGATGACCCGGCGAAGCTCGTCGACGTCCACGGAATACTGATTGTTATCGGCGGCACCGGTGCTGCAATCGGCCTAGCCTTCGGTCTCGATAAAGCTGCAAAAATGGTTAAGATCTTTTTTGTCGGAATGTTCAAAACTCGGGTAATGAGCCACGACAAACTCATTGAAGAGATGATGAAGTTAGGCGAGGCCTATAGAAGCAATTCTCCTCAACTAGAAGCCATGGTCACTGCCATCGAAGATCCTTTTCTCAAAGATGCTATGACGACTCTCACCGACCAAATCTTTTCGGAAAAGAAGCTTTATAAGGTTCTGCTCACCAGGGCTCAAACCGTTTACAAAAGATATATGGACGAAGCCAAGATGTTCTCGGCTTGCGGAAAGTTCCCTCCGGCTATGGGACTCATGGGAGCTGTTCTGGGAATGATCGCACTCCTCGCAACTCTAGGGAAGCCAGGGGCAGAGAAAAACATTGGCCCGGCCATGTCAGTAGCTCTTGTCGCGACACTGTACGGAATTGCGGTAGCCAACTTGTTTATCATTCCTATTGGGCAAAATCTTGAAGAAGTAGCCACCGCTATGAAAACCAAAAATATGATCATCGTAGAGGGTGTTAGAATCATCGCCACGAAAGCCAACACGATCGAACTTGCCGAAGAACTAAACGCTTATCTACTCCCGTCAGAAAGAGTCGATTGGAAATCGCAGGCTAGCTAAGGGAATAATATAGATGAGCCAAAATGAAGAAGAAGATTTTGATCTTCCCCATATGGAAGATGACCATCACGGAGGTGATCACGACGAGCCCTGGCTTGTTTCGTACGCCGACTTAATGACACTTCTCTTTGGTTTCTTCGTACTTATGTATTCCTTTGCTGCCGCAAAAAACAATCAAGAAGGAACAATCACCATGCGGGCTGAACTTGCCCAGTTTTTCGGTGGTACATACATCAATCCACTCGAAGGAACCGGAGAAAAGTTCAAGGAAGCCATCGCCAATTCCCCCGGCTTATCCGAGGGACTAAAAGAAAGTTTAAAAGATCTGATTATTAAAGTTACCCCTGAAGGCCTAGAGGTCACGTTCTCAAGTACAGCATTGTTCAAATCTGGAGCAGCGGTCCTCGAAACTGATGCAAAAACCGTACTCAATGAATTTATCAAAGTCATTTCAGACAACAAAGAGGAATACCAAGTAACCGTTGAAGGGTACACAGACGCCACCCCCATGTCATCCGATCGATTCCCCTCAAACTGGGAGCTATCAGCATCAAGAGCTACGACCGTCGTTAGAATGTTTGAAACCAACGGATTCAATCCTGACACTTTAAAGGCTATTGGATTCGGGGCCACACGCCCGCTCGTGCCAAATTTTGATGTGAATGGAGAATACATCTCCCAAAACCTAGCGAAAAATCGACGGGTCGTTATCTACGTGCGCCGGGTTCTTGAAGAATAAAATTTCGTGCCAACACTACGTCATGCTTAATTAAGATTTCATTAAGAGTTCCCGGACCTTCGCTCAGCATCATCAAAGCTTTACAACCGGTCGTGAAAGCGTCAATAAATCGACCACATTTGTTGCGGGATTTCAACACAACGCAAGTTAAGAGAGTTAAGAAATTCTTATATTTTTCCGATAATTACCCATGAGCTTCACACAAACTTATCACATGGCTGTGCCGGAAGTTACGTACAATAAAAGCTGGCGATTACAAACAATGAAGTCACCTCGATTAAGGAACGTTAGCTGAAGGGAAAAGACTTGCGAACAAAATACTTTCGACATCTTTGGCAAAAGCTAAAAACTCTTATGAGTTTGATGTCGCTTATTCTTTTTTCAAGTTTGTTAGTTTCTTGTAATCGCGATGGAAATTTATCAATCGCCTCTGGAACATTTGGAACTTCAATCATCATTCTAGATGGAAACGAACAACGTGCAGAACCAGCAACGGTTTTCAACATTCCTCTCACTGTACAAGTTCGTGACGAAATCACTGGAACACCTATCAGCGAAGTCGTTGTAAAGTTCGAGGACATTACCGAAGGAGATGTCAAGGGCGGGGAAGTCCTAGATTCTTCAGACGTCACTGACGAATCTGGTGTCGCATCAATACGAGTTCGCTCGCCAGAAAAATTCAATATCCCCATGACGATTCGTGCAACGGTGTCTGGAACAAGAGCTTTCGTTGACTTTACGATCTTCACAAACTCTTCGGGTATTTGTGCGAAATTTGCCGCGGCTCCGAGCACAGCACCAGCGCCCGTTACAGCAGGTGAAATTTTTTCACTCGACATTCAATGTCAGGATGCTCAGAGCAATAACTCTTTAGAGCTCGAAGGTCCCTACGAACTTACTGTTCTTTGGACTGCGCCTGACAGCTGGCTCAACAACGGCAACCTATGGAGCTCATTAAATCCTCTCGCGGGTAGTGCTGCGATTATTTACGATCCATCAAATAGCGGAACCCCAGCCGCACTTAACGGCGTGCCGTACAACATCACTTGTACTTTCGTTGCAGGTTATTGCAACACCGGTGATCTTTTCGTTCTCACAAATGGCGATGACAACCCGGCGAAAGCAACTTTGCTTTCGGTGGGTGACGCCCTTGGAGACATCGGAACGACTTTTGCTCAACCTATTGATGTTGAAAAAGGTGCGCCTGCTTTGATCACATTCGCCAGTATTGAGGGGGGCGATATTGGACAGGACGCTGTGTGGGGAACGAACCCTGGCAATGCCATCAACGATGCGGCTCTTCATATTTGGGATATTGCAGCAGATCCATTCGCCGCTACATATTCCGCTGACGTTTCCAATATTGCGGCCACTCCCGTTACCATAGACGCTGCTGGCAACTGGATCGAAGATTTACAAGACGATAGTGTTTCGATTGCGATTACGGAGCTGACAAGATTCGATACCGATGCCCCAGTCGGATCTACGCTTGGTAACTACGTCCCACATGTTCCCGTTGGTGGCTCGCCCGTTACCTACCCTATCGGCTTTGTTCCTTCAAGAAGTGGTACCGTGGAAGTTCGAGCATCAACCGCGGGCCTTCTTGATGCTGTGAGAACCATTACTATCAACCGCGGAGTTCCTGACCACCTTCGCATTAGAGTTGCAGGCGCACCTCTAGATGAAACAGATCCGAATTTCGGAGATCCTACAGTTGATCCTGAGTTAATTAGACAAAAGATCGTGGCAGGCGTCGAATACACTGCCAATTATACAGCTCGAGACCAAAGAGGAAACTTGATCAGAGCAGCAACCACTCTTGGTATCGGAGACCCCATTACTTATCTGCCATTTACAGGCTCTTTTACGACAGATGCCTCAATGGATATGCAGTGGGTACAACTACCCGGAAGCACGACGGCAAACACTCCTCCTCCGTCACAAAGACAACAATGGGCATTTTCGAATGGTGGCGGCGGTTGCCCTATTTATAGCCTCAGTGTCAGTGGAACTATAAATGGAACGTGTACAACCCTAACTGCAAGCACTTCTTACCAAGACGGACTCCAAACTGGTGGCATTCTCTTCAGAGTGGGGCCCACTACCGACCAATCAGACATAAATAACACTCTCTTCAAATTAACTGCAAATACAGCAGCGTCTGGCGTCTTCCCGCTACTAAGCGGAGAGAGCTTGCCCCTCCGAGTTGATCAGGGTCCCCCCGAAAGACTCATGTTGTTTGACTGGAATCCAGCCGTCACTCCAACAGTCGCGGACGCAGCCTATGCAGATGGATTCGGAGTCAACCCCCTTATTAAAGGCGACGAGTTTATTCGGTGTGACGTCACTGGAAGTTGTCGAAACGTCGTTGCAGGCGATCCTTCGGAAGATTATTTTGTTCTCGTTACCGACCAAGCCGGAAATATTCACTACGACATCAATCCGCCCGCAGCCAGATGGAATGCTTCTGACGCCCAAGCCGGAAGCATATATCCCCTCGAAAGCGACGGCACGCCAGTTAATGGAACGAGACCTCTTCCAGACAGAAGAAATAGGGGACGCTTCGAAGCGCTTGCTCCAGGAACTGGGACACTTACCCTTACTGCCGACATTAGCGATCACCCAACTCCAGGAACAACTTTAACTGATTCGAGTTATGATTTCTCCGTCGCAACTGGAAGCCTCGATCACTGGGTGATCGGTGTAAAAGATTCAAGGAATCTTCCGGGGAGAGTGATGGCCACGAGAAACGGAACCATCACCCTCGACGCAAAAGATCTTATTGGAAACGACGTTTTTATTTCGGGAACAATAGATGTCACATTGACTGTCGACACTCCTCAGAATGGTGCACTCACAAACTGGACTCCATGTAATATGACGGGATGTACCCCAGGCACGATGACCGTGACAGTAACTGATGTTCCGATTCTCAATGGCGATGCCTCTATAACAGGATTAAGACTTCCAAATACAGCCGACAGCAACTTGGTTGAGATCTCAATTGTCGCCAACGGCAAACCGAGTATCGCCTCATTGTTTCCTACCATTGACCCGGGCCCCGCGGCTACGCTCCGAATTCGAAAGGTCTCCAACGGAATTGGTGGAGCTAGTCAGGAAATCCAAGGCAAAACTACAACCATTACCTCAGGAACTTCTTATAGCTATTACGCCGCCACATACGACCTGGAAGGAAACTGGAAGTTAGACGTTGGAGCTCAGTGGGACCCAGGAGTGGATTCCGGGATAACCCCAACAACACCTATTGATGGAATTCATTTGGTCGCTGATGTTAGCAACAGCGGAAGCGTCGTTGCCTTCTGCCCCGGGCAAAGTGGTTCGGCAAGCTATGGAATGACGACACCTTTTGGCCCGAACTCACAGGTTACTCTAGAACCTTTCAGAACCACTCCAAATGGAGAAACACGAAAACTTCGCGCTACCTACGATCCCGTCGCCGCAGACACAGACCCTAGTTACGTAAATGAAGCAATAGCTGAGTTCGAAGTCATTCCAGCAGCCGTTTCAGAGCTCAACGTCTCATGGGAGAATGATGTAACTGGTTTTGTGGATCAGCCCGTGGTCGCTGGTCAACGATTTAATCTCGAATTTGAGTATAGAGACGCGGATTGTAATACGGTAACAACCTTAAACGAAGATCGCAATCTCTTACTTAGTACCGAAAGCATCATTCCCATCACGACGTATTACAACACCTACTATTCAAGTCTGTCTTCCTCGCTGCCCTCAAGTCAATACAGCGGAGCCGTTCCGGTTCCTGTGCGCTTTGTCGAAGGTAAAGGCACGCAATACCTTGATGCACTTGCCGGCACTCCCCAAGGTGATGTTTGGTTTAGATTTTTTGCCGCTGGGAACAATCAAAGAGTTCGTGTAACGGATCAGTTGACCTCACTATCGACGACCACAGGATTCGCGGGATCGAATTATTTAATTGTCTACAACGAAGCCTATGATCACTTACAGATCGTTACCAGCGACACCATCCGCGTGGGGAAAGATTCGCAGGCAGATATTTATCCTAGGGACAGATATGGAAACCTCATTCGCTATACTTCGTCAGGAAACGTCAACAATACGGATGTCATATTTGATATCCCGGCTGTGCCATCGGCGAGCTGCGTGAACATAGCAAGGTGTGGTGGAGAATTTACGGCGAATGTCAACTTGACTCCAGGCTCTCCCGACATTTCCGGCGATGGTTACACCTTACAAGGACAAATCAACTCTACACTAAATAATGGTGTGGGTGTTGCCCGGTTTACCTATAGAGAATCTGGATCAATCTCTCCAGGACTGCTCCTCGCCTTCAACGTGACTTCTCCCGCTCCTGCTCGTCCTTGTGGAGGCTCTCCCCCAGGATGTCAGAATCATAGAATTGAAACGACGAGGTTTCAGCCGCTGCCTGTAAGCGATGGCGACCACACCGTATCTGATCCTCCAACATTAGTCTGGGATCCCACGAGGCTCCCAGGAAGCACTGACACTCCTTTTCGGAGTTATGTCGCAAGTAGCACTGTGGGCATGAGTAGCCCAGGTGGATTCCGAGCGAAATTTTATGATCGTTATGGCAACTTTATCTTTGATGAGAATACGGCAACGGCTACTGTCGATATGCCAAGTGGACCCGGAGATCCTACACTTATGCAAGATATTGCAGCGGGCACATTCTCCGCTCCAGCAGTAAATGGAAACATCACCTGGACTGGCATCACCTATCCTCGAGTTCACTCCACACCAATTGAACTACAAGCTACTTACACTGGTGGAGCGATCACAGCGCAGACAGCTATCGCCCAAGTTCAAGTAAAACCAGGACCTACTTCTGAAGTTTTAGCCCTGTTCACCGGTCCCGATAATGCCACACCCTGGTCTGAATCCACTCAAGGTGGCGAGCAACTTTTTACTGGAGGCGTAAATGACATCAGTGATGCATTCAGTGGAGCGATAACGACGAAGGTAGCTGGTACTCCGATGCGCGTTACCTTAATCGCTACGGATTCTTCCTATAACAGGGCTACTAGTGCCACAGGCTTCGCCTCGTTCTCAATCGTTGATGGAGTTGACGGCATAACAGCAGAAGATAGTAATGCTACAATTGTCGCCTACGGCGGAAGATACCTCGGAACAAACTGCTCTGTGACCCCTTGTAACTATACTCCTGGACAAGCCATCCAATTTCAAGCCGGCGACCAAGGTGCCATTAGCTTTCTCATCACTCCGAAGAAAGCTGGAAGTTTTACGGCTTGGCCTCCAGTCCCAACTTTCGGGTCTAGCTATAAAATCAATGCGGTCCTTTCGAGTCTATTCACGACGGAGGCTTACTCTGTCGTGGCCAGAACGCCATCCACTGCCGCTGGTTCGACTTTACGACTCGTAACTACTCTTCCTGGGCAAAGTATCGCCTCGGGCCAATCAACAAATGCTGTTGCCCTCGCAACCGCTGTTACTGGCACCGCAACCAACTGGAATGTCGGAACTACCTACAACCCTATCGTCAACGTCACCGACGAATACTACAACCCCGTTAATACCACTTCGATTGGACTCGATGGAGAAACGGTAGAACTCATCTCCAACGATCGAGCAGCGAGCACTGATTCCCAAAGTATCCTTGCGGGACAAGCAACTTATAGTTTCAGTTACAAGCGTGCCATGCCATACAGCAACCCGTCTATTGGGGCCGCTATTGCGGATGCCACTTTAGCTGTGAACGCAACAAGCATTCCTGTAGCAACCATTCCTCTAGTTAACCAACATTACTCAGAGAACTTTACTACCGTTCCAGGTGCAGCGATCGCCTCTATCGTTAAATTAGCCGAGCAGTCATTCGCTCCGGGACAAAATTCTACCGACTATGCCTCCGCACTTTCTCCAACTGGTGTCCCTAGCTGTCCTGGCAACTTCTGCCGTGAAGCTGGAGTTTCAAGTACAACTCACTTACTAGCTGTCGATGAGTTCTCAAACGTCGTAACATCAGTGACAGGAGCCACCGAACTCGATGCTCCTCAAGATACGATCGTAAATTACGCTGGCACATTCAATGCCGGTGTGGCGTCCTTCAATACCGCACCAAGGTTAGCAACGGGTCCATCTCCGACGTATGACAACAGTGGATTCATTCAATCCTTCATCGGCGACACCGTCTTTGCCGACCAAGCGTCAAACAACATCATTGTTGATGCGGGCGCTGCCGCAAGAACCTTGGTCGTTTTGCCAGGTCAGTTCTACAATCCCGGACAAGCCGCTGGCGATGTCTCCGCAGCTCTAACGGGGACACCAAATGCTAGCGGACTATCTTACGCAAGTAACCCCTTCTCTTTTGAAGTTTTCCTTGTTGACCAGCACTTCAACAGAGTTCGAACTTCAGGAACACCTGTAACGATAGCTCCTGATGCAGGGGATCCGAATGCGGAATTTAGTTTTGATGCCGGATCCACTTACTTCACGAGCCAGGTTTTTAACTTTGTTAGTGGAAAGCTTGATGGTCTAGCCAAAAACTACAAAGCAGGTGTTATTCGAAACATCACAGCGACCTCAGGTGCTTTGCCTACCCAGTCGCCAACAAATTATAGAATCAACAACGGACCGGCAACTCAAGTCGTATTTGCAAGCAGTGGTGTTGTGCAAAACTTCTCGAGTCAAACTGCCGGAACTCCTTTTGACATCCCACTCGAAGTGCGCGACCAGTGGGACAATTTAGTAACCGTTGGCCCGGATGCAAACTCCGATTTGACTTTAAGCCTAGCCGCGAATCCCGCTGGAGGTGCTTATTGTGACAACACGGGACCAGCCTGTACTCCGCCTGTGTCTCTAACAAAAACTGTTTCCACTGGTACCACACTATTTGATGATGCAACGGAAGGGCTCAACTTCAAAAAAGTTGGAACTTATCGGATGACAGCGACCAAAGCTACAACGGCTGGATCCGCAACTCAGAACATCCCAGCAGGAACTGGAGTCATTGCTGGAAATTCCAATTCTTTCCAAACAGCTAACGCGCCAGCGACTTCAATTGTCTTGGCAGGTATCACCTCTGGAGTTAGTGCGACTCAGCTTCACACACCAATCGTTACCGTTTTTGACGATTATGGAAACTCAGCTGTCGACTACACCGGCACAGTAACTTTCTCAACGAATCAAAATACTGAACCAGAGTATGTTGAGATTACGGCTCCGACTCTCCCAGCCGACACGGCTTTTAATGGAGTCTCAGGAATCCTTACACTTACGAATCAACTTCAGTTGACTGCGGCAACCAACGTTACAGGTGCTACCCCATTAACTGTAACCGTTGAGGGTCCAACAGGCGACACCTTAGGCACTATGACCGATACTGTCAGTGCCCTACAAATCACCAATGCCCCGCTTCACCACTTTCACGCTCGTTGGAACCAAGATACAAGTTTAGCTGCACGTTCATTAACGACATCTACGGTCGTTGGCGAACCTTTAGAAGTTCTGAGAATCCGCGCAGAAGACATCTACAACAACCGAGTCATTGGATACAATGGCACCGTAACATTTGATTCTTCTGATAAAGCAACATGGACCGGAGATTTTGCGACCACCGTACCATCTGACTATACATTTATTCCTGGCACCGATGAGGGACAAAAAGACTTCCTCCCCGTGGTCGACAAAGGTTCTGGAGCCGGTTCGCTTGCCACATCCACGATCTTTAGAAGAACAGACTCTGGAGCACATACAGGAACAAGATTCATTCGTGTTCGCGACCCAGGCGTTTTAGCAGGTGCTTGGTATAATTCTCCGAACGTCAGTATTGTGAGTGGCGATCCATTTACTCTCGCATCCGAAACAAAAACAGGTGACCCTCAAGCTGGACATATTGTTGTCAACAACATCGCCAACAACGCCCACCCATCATTCAAAGTTTTTGACTTCTACGATAACCCTGTCAATCCAACAGCAGCAGCGCAAGTGAGGTACGATGTTACGGACGGTGGAGCCAACGCCTCTATCAATGGTGGATCGACTGCCAATGTAAGTGTGGTTACAACGCCTGGTGCGACTCTTGGCCTGGCAAGTGTGGCAAACTTAACTACCGGGTGGAGAGTGGCCCAGCTAATTGCTGACCCGGGCAACCCTAACGAATTGACGGCAACTCTTTTAAGCCCGACTACATTCACAGATTATGACGGCTCTATCGCCACAGCCCTTCGCACGACTAGACCACAACTTCTTTCTGATACTTGGTCTGATCTTTATGCGAGATCTGATGTAGCTGATACCGACGGATCAGGAGGCATACGCTTCTCCACTGAGCCTGTCGGAACCGAGACGATCACAGCTGGTGTTAACATTGGAAATATTCTTACCGTAGGTCTCTACGACCAATTCGGAAATGAAATTGACGATCGAACAGCTGCTCTTGCTGACAAAAGTACCGATATTATTATCCAAGCCTATACAGCTCCGGGGTGTACTGGCGGAAGCGAATTAACCCTTCCTCCGAAAGTTCCTGCTCATTCGGGTGCATTGCGAATTGATGCCGCTTATGGTTCGACCAAAACTGTTTCCACAGACTCTATTACAGTAAATGCTCCAGACGGTCCGTTCGATACTTACCGTGCTGATTTTAGCAACCTCAATGTCATAACGGCTGCAACTGAAGTCTATTTCAAAGCTTCCTCGCCAAGCAGAGCCAACCTTGGTAGTGCTTGTACGACCAATCCGATCACGATTATTCCGGCGGCTCCCACTCAGTTGACCTTTGGTATTCCTGGTGTGCCAGGGTCACTACCTCAGAGCGCAACTTTGGCTGGTGATTCCTTAACTGACTTTAACGTTTATGCCCGCGACGCCTTTGGCAACGAAGCTTTCGGAACTAACTATGCGCCTCCTGGTGCTGCAAATGTGAAAATCGAAGCCTTCGATGCTCCAGGATGTGGACCTGGCGACGCCGTTCCTTTAACGCCTTCTGGGGGGCAGACCTTAACAGAAAATGACTTCGTGACTCCTTGGCCAAGCAAACTTGTAAATGCGGGTCTAGGTGGAACTCTCGTTGTTAGCAATTTCAAAATTAACCGCACCGGCGATATCTTTCTTAAGGTATCCCCTGATGCAGGTAACTGGCCTTCTCTCACCGAGGCCTGCCTCACGAGCCCTATTAACGTCACGACTGAGCCTTATAGAGTTGTCTTCTCTAGAATGCCGAGCAATTTAGCTCATGCCGATGCTCCGTTTGACGTTTCTCCTCGCGTCCATCTACTCGATCGCTTTGACAACGAAGCTGATGGAACTTCGCACACAGCTCGTTTGACGGCTTTCACAAACGCAACTTGTAGTCCAGGAAATGAACTCCCCAACACCGCTCCCGATGGGGCAACAACTTCACTCGTCTCAGGCGATGGAGCAGACACCTTAGAAATCGGAGCAGATTCCGAAGCCTCATTCACAGCCACACGAGTTGTAAGACGCGCCGACAACGTTTATCTGAAAGTAACTATAGACGAAGATGTTGGCATCTTGTCCGACTGTACCGGAAGTGCCTACGATGCACCCGACTACCCCGTCACCAATACAACAACAAAAGTAACTGCAGGTAATCCGGTCGTCGTTGCGGGGACAAGATCCACTCTTAGCTCAGACACCAACGTCGTAGTTTACGAGGACGGAACAAATGCTGGTCGCCTCGCTCAAATCACGGTTACCCTTAAGGACCAGTTCAACAACTTCGTCACAACTGGAGTGACGCCACTAAGTCTTGCCTCTCCAACAATTAGCATCAGCGGAACACTTAACTATGAATCGGGTGATACGGCTGACATCAGCAGCATTAATTGTGGAGACACCAACTCTATTGGTGTGGCTCAATGTGAATACGCCTCTCGCACGGCTGAGATCAAGAATCTCGCGATCACCGCTCCAGCTGGACTAGGCTCCCTTTCGGCAAACACTCGCTTCCTTGCGGATGCTGCCGACAGTCTAGAGTTTACTCAAGGTAATTTTGATAGTTCTGTGAACGCAGGAAACAACTTTGCGAATCAACCAGTTGTTAAAATCATCGACCAATACGGAAACACTGTTGAAGTCGATGGATCGCCAAGTCCAGACGCGAATCGTGGTGCCACGATCAATCTTGTCGCCTATACTGATGGGACCTGTGGAACACCAACTGGAAATGCATTATTCACTAGTGCGGTTTCAGGAGCTAGCCTTGCTGCTTCTACTGCCACTGCAATCGCAAGCTTCTCTAACATCAACTACCGTGTAGCAGAAGACATCTTCGTCAAAGCAAACTCCGCTGGCGTTCCAAACGATTCTCCATGTCTTGGATCAAACAGTAACGTCACAGCCATAACAGTTAACGGACTTGCTCCGAACAAAGAAAACTCATCAATCGTCATCACTAACCGTGTGGATACAGCTGGACCAAACCCAGTGCATATTGCGACAAATTCTGAGCCTGGATCAACGAACGTTCAGATCACTCTTCAAGATATTTACGGCAACCCGGTCGCGGCAGAGACACCTGATTTTATCGTGACTGCTGGACTTTCAGTTTCAGAGGCAGCATGTACAGCCTCCAACTCCTCTGGTGTTAGTAACTGTAAGGTTTGGGACAGCGTAGCTGGGCTTAGAACTCTCGAAATTGATGAAGCGACGTCTTCATTCTCATGGCACTCTGGAACAACGACGCCGTCCACCCCTCTAAGGATCGCTCCGGCCGCTGCGAATAAACTATTCTTCTCAACGGAAGCGCTGCCCATTACGACGAACATTGCTGGAAGTGCCTTTGCGACTCAACCCGTTGTGCAAATGCGCGATACTTACAACAATGATGTTCTTCCAGCTGCGACAGCAACTTCTTATGGGCTCACCCCAGACGCAAAGCTCAGTGACAACGTCACACTCGCAGCCAAACTTGGTAGCTGTGCTGGCTCCGATGCAGACAGTGACATTCTTGTAGATGGCAGTGGCAACGAAAATGGTAAGACATCCACTATTGCTGCGAGCAATGGTGTGGCTGATTTCTCAGCTCAGAACATCACGATGACGACAACGGATGAAAGTGCTTACTTATGTGCAAGTGCTACTGGACTAACGGGAGTTCAAAGTGCGAACCCTTATGTTGTTGATCCAAACGCTGCAACTTATCTATCTATTGCTTCCGGTCCTGCGACTAACGCTGACTTCAATGCAGGCAATACTTTAACGGCTGTGGTTGTTGAAGCTTATGATCGCTACTCCAACCTTGTGGATAGTGGAGTAAATAACTTCACAGAAAACGTTTCAATCGCTATTTTGAATGATGCTTCTCTTTTAACGGATGCTACTCTTGGAGGGACTACAACATCAGCTGCTTCTGCAGGAACTGTTAGCTTCTCGGATCTAGATATCAACAAAACTGGAGATGGATACACATTGCAGGTTAGCTCAGGCGTTCTTGCGACCGATGACTCGAATGCTTTTGATATTATTCCCGCAGCCCTGGGAAGCTTCGAATTCGCAGTCACCCCTCCTGTTGGCAACAAAGCCGGCGATACTTGGACTTTAGAGGTCACAGCAAAAGACACCCTTGGCAACGTTAAAACTGACTACACCGGAACCGTCGTCTTCACATCCTCAGATAGCGACATCGCAGCTGGCTCAGGCCTTCCAACGAACTACACTTTCCTTGGCTCAGATAACGGCGTCAAAGACTTCTCTATCGTCTTTGAAACGATGGGATCTCAAACCGTCACCGTCACTGACGGCGGCGTTAATGATACCACTGGGGCTATCACCGTTGATCACGCTGATCCTTACACCATCTCCATCGTAGCTGGTGATGGTCAATCCGCTGAAAACGGAACCAACGTCACAACGCCTCCTCGCATCCGCGTAGCTGACGCTTTTGATAACGATGTCGACGCTGCCGTCATCGGATGGTCCACTGACGAAACTGGCGCTAGCGTCAACCAAACTGGTGGAATTTCAACTGGTATCGATGGTGAAGCTGCTGTCACAAGCTGGACTCTCGGAACTAACATTCTCGAAACTCAAGAACTCACAGCTACTTGTACAGGCTGTTCTGCTCCTGCTTCTGTGACTTTCTCTGCCACAGCTACTGCTGGTGCTCCTGCTTCTATCACTATAATCGGCGGTGATAACCAATCTGGAATCATCGCAGGTGATGATGTATCAGCTGATCTTGTTGCTGATGT
>CAZXHL010000040.1:0-20747 GCA_964640545.1 uncultured Bacteriovorax sp.
GACAGACCTTCATCCCCAGGCCTCTTCAAAGTTGGTGCCAAAACCATAAACTCCGACTTTATCTCCACTTTTTCCCGCGCACAGTTTAAGTTTTAGGCAATCTCTAAAGTGTCGATTCCAATTTTTTTACACCGGCCTTGAAAGTCTCAACAATCACGTCGACCTGCTTCTTGTCGACAATCAATGGCGGCGCTAGCAAGACAATGTCGCCGTTTTCACCATCGACATGAGCCCCATTACCCCAAGTCACAAGCCCCATTCCAAACAGGATATTTTGAACCTTATCGTAGATCATAGCTGATTTTTTAAATGGGGCTTTCGAAGTCTTGTCTTTCACAAATTCCACACCCGCCAGCAACCCTCTCCCCGTAACGTTTCCAACGATGGATAGGGACGAGAGTTCTCTACTCAGTTGCTCCTGGAAGTAGCCCCCTAACTCGCGCGCATTTTCGACGAGCTTATGTCGCTCGATAAAATCCACAACAGCGTCACCTGCCGCACAACCCAGCGGGTTATTCACGAAAGTCTGCGCATGCAAGAATCCGGCAGATTCACGCGCCAATACATCGACATGTTCTGTTTTTGTGATCATCGCACTTAAGGGAGCATAGCCACCATTAAGCCCCTTAGCTAAGACGATGATGTCGGGAACAAATTGATCCTTCTCTGAAGCAAAGAAGTAACCCGTTCGCCCCACCCCAACAAGCACCTCATCGGCGATACAAAAAATTTCATACTTTTCACAAAGCGCCTGAACACCTTTTAAATATTTTCTTGGGGGACAAGCCCCTCCAGTTGATGAGCCTCCGACAGGTTCGAGCAAAATACAGGCCACACTCTCTGGTCCTTCCGCAAGAATGAGGGCCTCTAATTTATCCAGATAGTATTTTGATCCCGCATCTTCATACCCTGCCACAGGACATCGATATTTCATCGGCGCTTCAATGCGTAGAGTCTCAGTGACAAAAGGAGAAAAGTATTTCTTATATTGCGGACGTCCTGAGGCAGACAAAGCAAAAATAGTATTGCCGTGATAACTCGGGATTTGAGCGATAATTTTTTTCTTCTCATTAAGACCTTTGCAAAAGAAATACTGCCTCGCAAATTTGATAGCGGCCTCAATGGCCTCGCTTCCCGAGCTAAGGAAATACACCCGATCGAGTCCCTTCGGGGCCTTTGCGGCCAACTTCGATGCCAAACTTTCACTCACCTCTGTCGCGAAGTGTCGCCCGTTCACATAAGAAACTTTGGACATTTGAGCCGTGATCTTTTCGATAACTTCTTTTTGACCATGCCCAATAGAAGTAACAAAGGCACCGCCAGAAGCGTCGATGTATTTCTTTCCTGACTTGTCATAGAGGTAAATGCCCTCTCCTCGATCGATAAAGGGGATCTCGCCTTTGAGTTTACGCAGCAGCACATGACCTTGAGGATAAGAAATTGATTGCATAGTCGCTCCTGGCTTGATCATATCCGATGCCTTCGTGATAAACTAAGGGGGTATGTCCAAAATTCAGTCGGCACTACCCAAACCTGTTTACATCAATAGCGCTGTGCGCACTCCCATAGGCAAGTTTGGCGGCAGCCTTACTCCTCTGAGCGCGGCGGATCTAGCCAGCAGTTGTTTGCGTGAGGCTCTCAATCGCAGCGGGGACAAAAGTCCTGACAACATTGACTTCGTATTCATGGGGCATGGCAGGCAAGCCGGCGGCGGCCCCAACACAGCGAGACAAGCCGCTATCTTTGCAGGACTCAATGAATCTACTTGCGCCACCACCATGAACCACGCTTGCGCATCGGGAATGGTCTCTATCATCCATGGTTGTGAAAAGATCGTCCTAGGCCGCGCCACCAGAGTTTTTGCTGGCGGCGTGGAGAGCATGAGCAACACCCCCTACATGAGCCTCAAAGCTCGCTGGGGAAACAAAATGGGAAACATGAAATTTGAAGACGGCATGTATCGCGATGGCTTTCACTGTCCCATGGCGGATATGGTGATGGGAAGCACCGTTGAAAACTTTATCGTTCCCAAGTTCAATATTTCGCGAAGCGAGCAAGATGAATACGCGCAAAGATCCCAAGAGAAAACCGCAGCTGCTGAAAAAGCTGGCCTCCTCCAAGAGGAACGCTTCGAGCTTGCACACGACAAACTCAAAACGCCACTCAATACAGATGAACACGCGCGACCACAAAGCACCATCGAAAGCCTGACGAAACTTCCTCCTGTCTTTGATTCAAAGACGGGAAGCATCACTGCAGGAAATTCAAGCGGCATCACTGATGGATCAGCTTTTGTAGAGCTTAGCCTTCATAAAAGCGCACAAGCTCTCGCCGAAGTAATCGATTGGGACTACGCCGCCCTCGATCCGAAGCTCATGGGCCTGGGGCCCATTCCCGTGGTTCAAAACCTTCTACGAAGACACTCCCTTCAAATTTCCGACATTGCTATCATTGAGTTGAATGAAGCCTTTGCCGCGCAAGCCATCGCTTGCCAAAAAGAACTCGGCATTCTAGACGAACAGCTCAATCCCCTCGGGGGAGCCATTGCCATTGGCCACCCCATCGGAGCGACAGGAGCAAGAATCACCGCGACTCTTGCACACCAACTCCACCGCAAGGGCCCGGGATCTCTCGGCATCGCCTGCCTGTGCGTCAGCGGCGGCCAAGGTGTAGCGATTTTGCTCCGTGGAGTATAGTAATGAGCTTTTTCATTAAAACTTAATCAAAGTTTGCAACATTACAACATCCGTCATTGATACAATGGAATGATCCTTCAGGAGGGACATTTGCGCGCATTGGTCTACATTAATAGTCGTGACGAAAGAAGCGCGGTCAGACCTGCCCTTGGCGAACTGGGCCGTGATTTAGTCATGGTGAATAGCGCAGAGGAAATCCTCACCGAACTCGAGAAATCTGAGGCCTATGAAATCATCATACTCGACGATTCGTTTGACGAGCGAGATGACGCCGGCGACCGCAAACATCCCGGGCCTTCAGTCACCGAAATTTTAGAAACCATTCAATCAGGACACACCAGCAGTTCTGGAGCTATGATCATGGTGATCATGAGACAAGTGGCAGAAAATCATGACCAAGGAATCACAACTTATATTCCCGATGTTTCCCAAGAAGATCGCGAGCAAATTTACTCCGAGTTAGGAGCCTTTCTCTTTCTCAAACGTCCTTACACTCTTTCTCACTTAACAAAATTTTTGGCAGCACTAGTGAAGTCAGCCATGTCTCCACCAAAATGGCTGGTTGCTGCTCGCGGCATGAGAAAGTTCAGCAGCAAAAACGAATTCAAAAAAGCTCTGTCTTTCTTCAACAAGTTAGAAGAAAATGGATTTCCGACACACCATTTAGGCATCAATCTCATTCGTGTAAAATGTCTCGCGGAGCTAGGCGAACTAGATGAGGCGATTCAGGCACTGCGAGTGCTTGAATTAGAATATTTCAAAAGTAGCTCAATCAAGAGAACTCTTACAGCTTTACTTATAAAACAAAACAAATTTGAAGATGCTTTTGAGTCTCAACTAGAAGTCCTACGACTACAGAAATCTATAGGACAGTTTGAGTACACCCTAGAGCTGATGGAACAACTTTGTGAAGCCAAACTAGAAGGAAAACAACAATTCCTCATTGAGGAGTCGATGCAAATTTTAGACATCCTAAAAGAAGATCCGCTCCCCTATTCTCGCAAAACCAGAACCCTACTTTTTCAACATATCTCCAAGGGAATTAAGAGCCCTGAACATTGGCTACAGCTAACAAAAATGGTTGCATCCGAAACGGATATTCTGTCAGCCACTCTTCCCATTTTAAAACTTGGGACAAAGAATATTCATGTTTTAGTTCTTCAAGAGAATGAAGAAGCCGTTGAATGCTATCTTTCTTCTCATATCGCCACCCTAAAAGTTCAACCTGATAGCCCCCTATCTATTGAAGTCGCCGCAGACTACTACCTTAGAGAAAAAGACCCCGAGTCACTAGACCAGATTCTGCAAAATGCAGAAAAAGCGGGCGCCAATAGTCTCGAATATTACGTCGCATCCGCCAAACTTCATCTCTTCAAAAAGGACCTCAAGTCCGCCTCCGACACGCTTCACAAAGCCGTTCAAATTCAAGCTGACGACGGCCGAGTTGTCGCACTAAGAGAGCAGTGGAAAGTGGCCTACGAGGCCAAAAGCAGCAAATAGCGCAAGCTCCCCAATTCTAGCACCAGAAAAGGCTCAATTCTTGGATCTCCGATCTTGACAGATAATCGATAGAGTTCTTTAAAAGCCAGGTACGCCCAGGTGGTGGAATTGGTAGACACGCCAGACTTAGGATCTGGTGCGGAGACGCGTGAAGGTTCAAGTCCTTTCCTGGGTACCAAGAAAAAATAAGTGACCAAAGTCACTTATTTTTTCTTGGTATCTCGTACGGCGCAAAGTAAAACGGTGCGTCGCCTACCGAAAGTTTGGTAGTTTGCACACAAGAAAGCGCAGCGATCTTGTGGCCCAAAAGCTAAAGCAACAAAGCTTCGATAGCCCCGTACCGCCCAAAAACTAAATGCAAGACTCCGACAAATCCCCCCAGCCCTCCCACATAGCTCAGCTCTATTTGGCAACGTTAGGGATTGTGTTCGGGGATATAGGAACAAGCCCCCTCTACGCATTTCGTGAAAGCTTCGGTCACGCTTCACACCTGGAATTAACTCCGCTGAATGTCTACGGAGTTTTATCTCTCATTACCTGGAGCTTGATTACCGTCATCAGCATCAAATACTTGCTCTACATTATGAAAGCTGACAACCGCAGAGAGGGGGGAGTCCTTGCCCTCGGAACTCTCGGACAGATCGCACTTCGTAAAGACAAATCCATCAAAACTGGAGCCCTATTTGTAGCGCTCTTCGGAGCCGCACTACTCTATGGCGATGGTGTTATTACCCCGGCCATTTCAGTTCTCAGTGCGATTGAAGGGCTACAAATTGCCACTCCTGTGTTTGAACCTTATGTGATTCCGATCACCTGCCTGATACTTATTGGATTGTTCTCCATTCAGAGACATGGCACCGCAAAAATCGGAACGGTGTTTGGCCCGGTCATGGTGATTTGGTTTGCCACACTTTTTGTCTCAGGACTTGCCTCAGTCATTCAAAACCCAATGATCCTTTCTGCCCTCAACCCTATGAGGGCTTATGAATTCTTCGCCGCGCACCCACACGGAGCTTTCATGTCTCTTGGCGCCATCTTCCTCGTCGTTACCGGTGGCGAGGCTCTCTATGCCGACATGGGACACTTTGGTCTCAAACCCATTCAAAGAATGTGGTTCTTTGTGGCCTTTCCTGGACTGTTAATGAATTATTTTGGACAGGGTGCACTTTTGCTAAGAGACCCCTCTGCCATCATCAACCCGTTCTACAAACTCATGCCTAGCTGGGCACTCCTTCCAAGTATCTTGCTTGCAACAATGGCAACCATCATCGCATCCCAGGCTGTCATCTCGGGAGTATTCTCCCTTACGAGGCAAGCGATTCAGCTGAACTTTCTTCCAAGAATCAAAATCGAACACACTTCAGACCGAGAGATTGGGCAGATCTACATCAAGGCCATGAATATCTTTCTAGCCATTGGAACTCTCTGGCTCGTTTTTGAATTCAAAAGCTCAAGTAACTTGGCATCGGCCTATGGCATTGCCGTCTCGACAACCATGGTCCTTACCACTCTCCTTGCCGCTATTGTGGCACGTAAAATATGGAAGTGGTCTTTGCTAAAAACGACCTTGTTCACCGTCGCGTTTCTCGCCATCGACATCCCCTTCTGGCTCTCGAACATGACCAAGTTTGCTGATGGCGGATGGGTTCCCATCGCGATTGCCGCCGTTGTGCTCACTTGTATGCTTGCCTGGAGAAGCGGAAGAGCCGTTCTTGCTCAGCGCCTTCGATCAAAAACTCTCCCCTTTGAAACCCTAAATGAACTACTCGAAAAACAGGTTGTTCAAAGAGTGAAAGGTACCGGCGTCTACATGGTCGGACAATCCAAAATCTTACCTCCAGCGCTCCTCGCAAATCTTCAACTCAACAGAGCGCTGCACGAAAGAGTGATCTTCCTCACCGTACAAACGGCCGACACCCCCATCGTTCGCGAAGGAGAAAGTGTTAAAATCGAGCCACTAGAAAATAACTTCTTCAGAGTTATCTTGCGCATTGGATACATGCAGGCTCCCAACGTTCCTAAGATTCTCAAGAACTGTACCTCACTGGGCTTTGATTTTGATATTAACGACACGACTTTTGTTTTGAGCCGAGAGATTATTCTCGCCTCAAAAGATGAAAGCATTTTCAACCTCAAGAAAAAGATTTTTAGAATTATGACAGCCAACGCGCAGCGAGCTGCCGACTACTTCTACCTACCCCCATCTCGAACGGTCGAGCTGGGGATCTCTTTAGATATCTAAGCCGATACCCTTAATGTTTAATTTTCTTTGCGGCCCTGAATTTCATATTAAGAAGCTCGACCCCCAGAGAGAACGCCATTGCGAAATAGATGTATCCTTTGTCGATATGCTTACCAACGCCCTCGAGCATCAGCATAAATCCAATCAAGATCAGGAATGACAGCGCGAGCATCTTCACAGTGGGGTGTTTTTCGACGAAGCTTCCAATAGATTTCGCAGAAAGCATCATCACAACCATAGCAAGAGTCATAGCTCCGATCATAATTCCGACATCACTCACCATTCCCACCGCCGTGATCACTGAATCTAGTGAGAAAACTAGATCCAGAATAAGAATCTGAAAAAGAATTGAGGCGAATTGGGCCTTGACCTTTTTTGCCCCACTCACCACTTCTGGGTCCTGAGTTTCCTCAAGCTTATGGTGAATCTCAAAGGTTGCCTTCGCCATAAGAAAAAGGCCTCCCCCCAGCAGAATCAAATCTCGCCCCGAAAACCCCTTCTCCAAAACATGAATAAGTGGCTCTGTAAGCCCCATAATCCACTTTACGCTAAACAAAAGGCCGATTCTAAGTGCAAGCGCCAAGCCGAGACCGATGTTTCTTCCAAGAGCTCGCTGCTTCTCAGGCAATTTTCCACACAGGATCGTAATAAAGACAATGTTGTCGATCCCCAGGACAATTTCCATGGCAGATAAGGTGAGAAAGGCGATAATCATTTCTTGGCTCATCCTGAATATTTTAGCTGGGTTTAGTGGATTGTCTTCGAAAGATGCGCCAGAATATTAGCATGTTAAAACATAAGTTCATCAGCAGACTCGACGGCCTCAGCCACTTTGAAGACACTTTTGGCGGCGCCATGATTGAACTAGGATACAAAAATCCGATCGGTCGGCAGGTCACCGGATCGAAAGTCTTTCAAAAACTAACCTCGAAGGCTGTAGACTTCTGGATGAGTTCTTCCTTCTCCAAAACAAAAGTAAAAGACTTCGTAAATAATTACGGAATTAAAATGAGCGACTTCAAAGTCCCCGCGGATGGCTTCAAATCTTTCAATGATTTTTTCATTCGCCAACTTAACGAAGGGGTTCGTGAATTCCCACCCGAAAACATGGGAGCCCCTGCCGAAGGTCGATTGAGTGTTTTTTCACTTAAAGATCTCAGTACCGAACTCTACTTTAAAGGCGTTAAGCAGAACATTGCACAACTTCTTGGGGGAGATGAGGAGCTAGCCAAAAATTTCATAGGAGGCTGGGCCTTCGTTTTTAGATTGTGCCCGGTTGATTATCACCGCTTCCACTTCTGCGCGACCGGCCCTGTTAACAAAGCTAGCCGAGTCAGCGGGAAGCTCCACTCCGTAAATCCCGTATCTTTAAGCTTCCACCCATCAGCCTTCGTAGAGAACGAAAGACAAGTCACCATTCAGGATAGCCACAAATTTGGAAAGCTTGCTTATGTGGAAGTTGGCGCCCTATGCGTTGGCAAAATTGTCCAGACCTACAGCCCAGCCGTTGAAGCGCAGGTTGGCGATGAAAAAGGCTATTTCGAATTTGGCGGCAGCACACAAATTTTGCTCACAACTAGCACGGTGGAACCAAGTAAAGATCTTCAGGACAATACTCGAAATGGATTGGAGACTTTAGTTCAACTTGGAAACGAAATTGCCTCACTTTCTGAGAAGAAAGCTGAAGATTAAAATTTTTCAGGGCGCAGGACTTCAACTTCACTGACAAAAAGAATCATCGCATAATTGTCATAATACACATCTTTTAAATGATTAATGACCTTGCCGGAGAGCTCTTCACTGCAAATCACTTCTATACGAATGTTTTTGGTGGCATCCCAGTTTGCACTTCGCAAACCATTGTGACCACTTCCCCTAGCATCCAAAATTGTGTATCCCTTGGCTCCGAGCTTCTCCAGATCATTCTCCAACGAACCTTCAAGAGCTGCCTCAGTAATTATAGTAAGAAGTTTTCTTTGAGTTGACTTCATGAGTACTTATTCCTCCAAATCCTAGATTCAGCCTACGACTTTATTAGCCAAAATAAAGGACAGTTAAATAATAATAAAAAGGGATACCCACCACCACGTTAAACGGGAAGGTTACGCCCAGGGATGCTGTTAATGATAAAGTTGGGTTAGCTTCAGGAATTGAAATTCGAACGGCAGCTGGAACCGCGATGTAAGATCCACTAGCCGCCAATGTCGCAAGAATTGTGGTTCCACCAATTGAAAGCCCAAGCCATCCACCTAGGACAATTCCAAACAAACTTCCCACTATGGGAGCACAAACGGCGAAAACCACCAAGAACACTCCATATTTCCTTAAGGATGATAACTGTTTCGAAACAACCAATCCCATCTCAAGCAAGAACAAAGCCAGGACTCCTTTAAACAAATCAAAGAATAAAGGCGAAAGTGGCTTAAGCCCTTCAGATCCAACGATCCAGGCAATAGCCAAACCACCTACAAGAAGTACAATGCTCTTACCAAAAAACACTTCCTGAAAAACGAGCTTCCAGTTCGTATTCTTCGACAGACCCTTGGCGAGTAAAATCCCCACGATGATGGCAGGTATTTCCAATATAACGACGAAGAGAGGAACATGCTCTTCAAATGGAATTTTTCTAGCTTCGAGATATCCTAAAGCAACTGCGAATGTCCCCACACTAACAGATCCATAATGAGCCGCGATTGAAGCCGCGTCTGCTTTCTTAAGTTTGCCCAGGTACTTTAGAACTGGGTAGAATATGAAAGGCAAGATGAAACCCAAAAGCCCCACTCCGACAATCTGTGGCACAAGCGGAAGAAAGTCCTGCCCGTGCAGCTCAACCCCGCCCTTAAGACCGATCGCAAGGAGCAATAAAATGCTCAGTAAATCATAAATTGCTGGAGGCAAACGAAGAGGCGTCCTTAGCAAGCCAGCCGCCAAACCCAAGACAAAAAATAGAATTATGGGATCAATCATCGAGCCCACACTAGCCCAAGTAGGCGCCCCCATAAAGGCCAGCACCCACTCAATAGTTCATTAGATTGCGGGGATTTAGAGCGATTAAGTACGGCTACATATCTAAAACAGATCGCCCGCATTGAACCTGAAATTCTGGCAATCCCGCCTTGCCGAGCCTTGAGTTCTCAGCTATAGATATGGGCTCGGTCGGCGGCGCGTAGCGCAGTCTGGTAGCGCATCTGCTTTGGGAGCAGAGGGTCGCAGGTTCGAATCCTGCCGCGCCGACCATTTTTTTGAAGTTTGAAATCGCAAATTCTAAAAAACCCAAAAACGCTAACTACTTAAAACCATAAACAGAGCCATTCAATCTGATCTCGATAATTTCGTGAAACGTCACGAAATTTCTGGAGTTTGCTCTTTTTTGCTACTTGATTTGCTACTTCGCTTTGAACCGAATTTTCAAGATCGCGTTCCTTGAGCCCATGTGTCCTTTTTCGGATGCGTGGGCTTTTTTGTTTCTCCCGCGGACCGGGCTTTGTCCTGGGTCCTTGGGCCTTTAAGGGAACCCACTAGAGCGGAGTTTATCGCTTCAGTTCGCTTGAGCTGGGAAAATGATGCGTGGCGGACAGATCAAAAGGATTAATTTTTGGTTAAGCCCATTAAAGATCTTTATTAATGTTCCGATTGTCTTGTAATATGAAATTGATGAAGAATAAATTATCTTTATATGTAACTGCGTTAACCTTAGTTTTGCCTGGCATTGCCTCGGCTACATCAGGTCATGGAAAAAGCAATGTGAAAGAGTCAGCTTTAAGCATCTATCGCACTCCTTCTTTTAAAGACATTGCACAAACGAAAGGCAAAATTGGAGAGATACTTAAATCCTCAGCTAAAAATGGTGATGAGGCAAAGCTAGAGGCTTATTTAAAACAATTCTTTAATGAAGTTGTATTCGAAGCTTGGGGAGAAGGCGGCGATGGCCTAGGGCCTTACGATAGTGGTCGAACATACTGCCCGAAGGCAGCTGGTGAGGTCTTTAATGGTGATATTGAAGAGGCCAAGAAGAAAATGAACAAAAAAGGCAGCGGTTGCTTTGAGTTGATTAGAAGATCCAAAGGAATCAACGTGGACTGGGACAAAAAGCAAACCTCTTATCTAATAAAAAGCTTAGAAAATCCCAACCCTCTAAAAAACGAAGACAAACCTGTTTTTACAACCGTTTGGTACGAGTCTAAGGATTGAAGCCCTAGAAATTGGATTTAACGCCACTCGGAAATATTGGCACTTCATACACAAAACCCCTCTCGGCTAAGCCGCGAGGGGTTTTGATATTCATTCCCTAGCTATGACGGGCATCAATGACCTGCAAGACTAGTGTTTATTTTTGAAATTAACTTTCTCAGGAACTCTAGATTTTTCTTTAGTTGGGCACTTTAAGTCGAATAATTTTATCAATTCATGTCCAAGAAAATAGTCTTCAGAAACGCTGGAATTAACTACAATTTCACTATTGGAAACTCTATTAACATTTATAGCTACAAGCTCATGCCTTGACTCGATATCACTAGATTGATCAAAAATGTCAGAATTTATGTAATCAGCAGGGATCTCAAGCAGCGGTCTATCCGTAGCTGCTTCTATGTTGCTTTGGGTTCTGGTTTTCTCATTAACGTCAGACCAAACAGGGTACATAAGAACATTGCCATTCTCTCGTTTAACAAATTTCATACCTAACCCCGCATAAACCCCGTCCCGCATATTACGGGTAGAAAGCTCGCGAATTTCTTTGAATGAGTATTTGACTTTGCTGTTGGGCTTTAAAAGAAAGCTCGTTTGGTCTCGACTCAAGATGGCCTGCCTGATCAATTCACTCGAGGGTGCTTTGAATGGAATGCTCATGCCTTTTTCTTCTTCTAATTCTCCACCGTCTATCTGTTGAATACTTGAGCGCCCGATAGCTTTGGCCATAAATGTGTTTATGTTCTTTTCCAAACTATACTGGCGAGCAATTTTGGAGTCCCCGTCCTTGGCGCGAGTTGAGCAGGGGTTTCCACCGATATCTAGCATGCGACCAAGTGAGGCATGTGCGAGGTAATCAGCAGAGACATTAGTTGAAAAGAAGAGTGAGGATATAAGGAAGCTAGTAAACAAGACGATAAAGCGCATATTGATATCTTAACTCATGAATTTACGGCGAATCTACAAAAAATACTGACACTTTAAAATCCAATCCTTTTGATCTATCCGGCGCGCATCATTTTGCGGGGTTTGGCGCTCAGAAGCTCAAAATTGTGCCTTAGCTCACAGGGATTTTGAGGTGCTGATTTCACAAAATCTTTTGAAATACCCCGACATCCCTATGTATCAGGGAAGATGACACCTAGATTTTGGCACGCTCTTGCAACCTATATATGTGTCAGGTTTCAAAACCTGCGGAAGGGATACCTGGACACGTTTGTCCAAAACCTTGGTCACGGCTGTCCAATTCGGTCAGCGCTGTCCAAGCAAAAGTAGGACTTTAACGAAACTTCAAGCCCTTAGAGCTGGCACTTCACTCGCACTAAGGCTCTGCAGAAAAAAAGAACCTCGCAAGGAAGGAAAAAAATGAAAGCACAAATACCAAAATCAAATACGTGGGGCGCTACAGCGTTTCGGCAAAACGAAATTCTAGGCCATCTTGCTCGCTACGGAGTCATGCGGCTCAAAACCTTAAAGCAACTTGTGAACGACCCTATCAGCATGTCGAGTTTGCAAATGACTGTGAAGCGACTTGAAGCCAGTGGGCTTGTGGTCAACACCTCAGCACGCATTGGAGGAAGTCCTGTAGGCTACTGGATGCTAAGGCCTTGCAAAACAGTTTTTAAAGAAGTGAGCAGTCGCACGGGCTTAGATCTTTCACAATTTCGCAGCAAACGATGCCACTGGTCGATGGGGCCGCATGAGGATATCTGCACCATCTTTCAAGCATCAATCGAACGCTTTGCACCGCAGATCAAAATTTTTCGTGAGGCCACAAACAATTTTAGAGAATTGCCAGGTCACTTGCTCAGTGATCGTATTCGGGAGAACGGCTACACACCCGATATCTGCTTAGGGGTGCCTATAGAGGGGCGTGTTTCACAAAGTAATACGCCCCTCTATAGGTGGATTGCAGTCGAGATTGATCGCAGCTACAGAAGCCACAAAAGAACATCAAGTAGAGCTAACATTTACTCACGTCATACGGCCTTTGTAGGGCTTTTGTATCTTGTGCCGAGTGAGCGAAGGCAGGGCATTGTGCGTAAAATTTACAGTGACCGAGGAGCCAAGGAAAGCCTGCGCATTAGTGGTGGCTCGGAGAGTTTTTTAGCAACGGGCTCCTTGCCTCAATCTCTTTTTGAGCCTGATAAGTTCACACTCAAATGCGATGAGCATGAGCTTAGCTTGAGTCAGTGGATGCAACTTTTTGCGACATCAGAAGTGCGGCAGAGAGACGAGACTTTACAAAAAGTTTGCGCTAGCGATACGCAGAACGAGGGCGCTTGAACGCGTATCTGACTTTGTCATTCGTGCGACTGAATTGTCACACTCTGTGATAATTGGAGTCCAAACATTGAAAAAATATAAATGTTTTAAATGACTGCGGAATTTGCGCGAGCAGCGCTCCTTCACCCCCTCTTTTTCAACCTGACCTCACTATCTCTCCGACTAGGTAGTCTTAAGAGACAGTGAGGTCAGGTTGGAGGGGGTTACGGAGCTAGGAGGTATAAAAAAATTGGGTGAGAAAGATATGAAAATAGAAATAGGGATGAGGGAAAAAATACAAAAACAAAAATCTGGAGTGCAGGCTTTGAAAGGTAAAGGCAGGCAGCTTTTTAAAATTATGTTCGAGGGAGGTCAGATTTGATCAAAGAAAATGAAAATACAAAAACCACGGCCCTATACTGTAGGGTTTCAACAGGCAATCAAGGCACAGGGCTTGAATCACAAGTGAGGGCTCTAAGGGCTTACTGCTTTCAGAGGGGTATAAACAACTTTTTGCTCTTCCAAGATGAGAATCAAAGCGGGGTGAAATCCAGCAGGCCAGCTCTCGACAAAATGATGAAGTCCGTTCGCTCAGGAGAGATCGACCGCGTGATTATTTACAGCTTTAGTCGCTACGCCCGAAGCACATCGCACCTGCTTGCGGCACTTGAGGAGTTTAAAAAGCTTGGTGTGGAGTTTGTCTCCATCAGTGAAAATATCGAAACCAATTCGCCACTCGGTGTGGCCATATTTGCAATTCTTGGGGCAGTGGCACAGCTGGAGCGCGACATCCTCATTGAGCGTGTCAAGAATGGACTTGCAAACGCCAAGGCCAAGGGCGTGAAGCTTGGTAGAGCCAAAACAAGAGATTCAGAGCTCATTAGAAAACTCTATTTGACGGGTGTGACCTATCGAGAAATCGGGCGCATTGCAAAGTGCTCTAGCGGTGCTGTGAGCGCCGAAGTGCGCGAGCTCAAAAGAGAATTAGAAGAAAAGAAAGAACTAGAAAAAGTCTTAAAAGAGCGTGAATACGAGTCGGTCAAACAAGAGCTTGAAAAGACAAAGTCTAAGATGGCTTTCCTTGAGAGTAAGGTGCCTCAAGAGCACAAGAAAGTACCTTCTGATGGCGGGGCTTCGAGCGAGGAATCAGCAAATGCTGCAGCTCAGCCTATGCCAATCATCATTTAATTTTTCGCTAGAGGAGAAGTCTAGAAATGGATATAAACGCAAAGGACCTGTTCTTTGAAAATCGGATTCAAAGCGAGTGGCTTTCAACAAAAGAAGCAGCTCATTTTTTGTCTTTGTCAGAAAATGCACTTCGGATCATGGTTCATCGTGGCCAGATCAAAGCGCATTACTTCGGGCGAAGGCTAAGATTTAAAAAGTCAGATTGTTTGGCTCTCTTCTAAAGAAAGAGAGTCTAACAATGTCGATCAAAAGCTACATCGAAAATGAGAAAAAATACTACGAGGTCTATGTAAATGGCTTCGACGGACAAGGGCGCAGAATTCAGCGGCGAAAAAAGGGCCTAGAAACTCTTCGCAAAGCTGAGCTTGCAGAGTTTGAGTTTAAGCGCGAGCTACATGAAGCCAAAAGCGGCCGCACGACTCCCACTTGGTCAAACTGGCTTGAAACCTGTATCGAGCGCATGAGGCTCACCAATAGGCCATCAACCGTTGTGAGTTACGACAAGCAGCTTCGCAAGTGGACAATGGCCGCATGGGGTGCGCTGGATCTTGCACAGATTCAAGGCGCTGACATTCACAGACTTGTCTATGAAGAGGTTTCACCAGAGCTAAGCCCTTACACGAGGCGAACCATCCTGAAGATGATTCGAAGAATCTTTCAGATGGCTCTTGATGAGGGACTTGTCACAAGAAACCCTGCAAGCGGCATTCAGGTCAAAGTCCCCGAAGTTGACGCCAAGGTGCTCACCAATGAGGAAGCCAAGATTTTCCTTCGTGAAGCGCGCCTTAGCAATCACAGGTTTTACCCCATGTGGTTTGTGGCACTGGCTACAGGGATGCGCTCAGGTGAGCTTATGGCCCTTAGCTGGAGAGATGTTGATCTTGAAGCACGAACAATCACTGTAAGCCGCCAGTGGACTTCAAAAACGGGCTACGCTCCAACCAAGACGCAAAGATCGCGTGTTGTTCCTGTTGCCGATGATTTGGCTCAGTTCCTTAGAGAGCTGAAGCTAAAGCGCGGCAGCGAGGAGTTTGTTCTTCCACACCTCAAAGAATGGGAAAATGGTCAGCAAGCTCAGGTGACCCGTGAGTTCTGTGCAGCGATTGGTGTAACGCCTGTGAAGTTTCATGATTTACGGGCTACCTTTATCACCAACCTACTGAGTCGAGGGGTATCACTTGCGCAGGTTATGGCTGTCGTTGGCCATAATCAGCTCAAAACGACGAACTCGTATCTTAGAAAAGCGGGTGTTGAAGTAAGGGGTGTCACCGATAGGCTCGGATATAAACTCCCCGAGGCAACCAAAGCAGCGCAGGTTTTTCAAATTGCGAGAGACTTGTGAGACCCAGAAATGTCTTTGCTACTTCTTGCTACTTGCGAAATTCGATTTCAAATAAAGTCGAGGGTTTATGGCCAAAGCCGTAGCCCCGACCAATTTTTGAATCCTACACTTTGGCTCGACATTCCTGATGTGGTAGAAGCCCGGATCTCAAGATATAAATCTAAAGGTTAAGTAGGGGTGATCAGGGCCAGTACAGGTGCACCAGATAAGTTTTCCTTCGCGTAGGATTTTCGATTCATTGAACATGAGTGCAACAGTGATCCAATACATCACCAAAAACACACCATTCACTGCAAAAAACCCCGTCCACTCCCATCTTCCATACTCTAAAAATCTCAGAGTAAGAATACCAATCATCAACCAGACAATGAAAAAATAACCTCGCATTAAATACCTGCGAGCATACAGATTATCTACCTCATAGTTGCTTAGCACCCACTCAAGGGCCGCCCGATCAACAGGTCCTTTCTGCTTCCATGCTCCTTTAAAGATAATAATAAAAACCACCCCAACTACTATGAATAGAGGCATTATCAGTGCAGCCACATAAGGCAAAAGATCCGCACTCATTTCGAGTGCATCTTTCGATTCTGGGTAGGAAGCACCACTCCAATCGCCAGTAGGTCTTCGCCGAGACTACGTCTCAACACAGGCATTCTGAGTCTTTGTACCTGCTCTTGAGAGAAAACTGGATCATCATTCGACTTAGCTTTTTGGAGCCTGTATTCCTCGACAATACTACAACCTAAACGGTTTACCTCGTTATCGGATTTACAATATTCTTCCCATTTAGAGTCGTTAAAGCTGAGCGCCCTAAGATCCTTCGCCTTGAAGAGTCCTGAGACTAGCAGAGAATACACAACTTGCATTTCGTGATTCTCCGACTCCGGAGAATAAACTTTCTGGGAATGTTTCAAAAGTTTTACTTTCTCATCAGCAGAAAGCTTCGACACTAGGCCCACATTCACCTGCCCACCTTTTCCCTTCTTTGAAGATTTGGAATGAGGACTCGCAAGGGTCAACAACGCGTAGGCTGCATTCATCCTTTGTAGAGATTCCGAAGAAGACATGATCAGCCCCGTAATCTGCCTAGCTCTTTCACTAGTTCGATCGCCCTGCTGAAAAGTCTCCGCATAGACGATCTCATGAACGACTAGCGCCAAGCGGTTCCAATCATCTAAGCGCTTAAATTTAACGTCGCCCTTTTTGATGCCATCCGTCCAAGCGTCTTCTGACATACGAATCACACCATTTCTGTTGATCGCTCCCTGGAGAAGCTTCGATGAATCCACAACAGTGACGGCATCACTAATTTCCTTCAACGTTAGATCGGCAACAATCCACTCATTTTCTAACAACTGTTTTTGGAGAATTTTTGCCAACGCAGGCTGAACACTGTCTGCGGTCTTGATGATATTCACCAAAGAAACCGCGAGCCTCATATCGTCTTTAAACACTGGAGATCGATTCTGGATCAACTTTAAAAGCAAAGAATCTGACGTGTCCAGAATATCAAAGCAAAGTTTTTTCGAATCACAAACTTTGTTCACCTTCATGGAAATTTTTTGACCATTTTTCGGAAGCCATAATTCTGGACCTTCGAGCAACCCCGCCTCAACCATGTCCAAGACATAAGTCTTACCACTGTCGAGGTACACATCCCCACCGTTGCCAATCGTAGTCCCCTCCCCCGCCATCGTTACCAGTGGAGCGACAGTCCAAACGAACACTATTACTTTAGATAAATTTCTCACAAGACCCCCATACTAGTATATACACCCTAACTTATTTTCTATTCTCCGACCCATTCGGTGACTCCAAAATTTTGATGCAATGTCGTCCAATCCATATTTTTGTTGATCCGCTGTTGATGCCACCAATCATCAGAGTACTGAACGTACCCGCCGCCAAACGAGTTGTGAACAAATTTAGTATATTGGAGATAGAACTCTCCAGCGCCTGCATTGTTTTCTCCAGGACGAGGAATGCTCCGAAGATCCACAATCCCTCCATTAAAATGATTGCCCGCGATACGAGTGTGGAGGCTCTCCCATACAGCAAGAGCAAATTTATCATTGCCCCAGAACTGATTGTTTTCTACGTAAGTTCCTCCGTAGGAATTCTCAATAACAAGACCGATTCCGCCGCCTCTCCAATGAGACCAGTTCTCGTAGAAATTTGAATTTTTCACCTCAACATGTAGATTCGTAGTATCAAACCACAAGCCAGGACCAATGTTATTGTATCCAGAGAAATTTTCAACATATACTCCATTTGTAAACGCAACCTTTCCCCCGCCCCCAATCCATTCCGGCTCGACGTGCCAACGTCCATCGTGTTGGTATGTGTAATCCATCCCCGCCCACTTCGGATTGTCGACCCCCAGGTTATTGTGGTGCGAACTAGAATTTGTAATTCTGATGTTACTCAAAAGATTGAGATTGTTGAAGTGAGGCATGTTGCCGCCCACCCCTTGCCAATGGCCAATTGAAATTCCATTCAAATTTCCCATCATCTCAACGCTGTTCAAAGTGACATTGCTAGAGCGAATACCAAGTCCGACAACTTTATTCCACCGAATCAAAACATTCTGCATCTCGAGCGGCTTCAACACCTGAACGGCACTCATCGCCCAATGTCCATCACACTGTAGGCTTTGAATTGTCACATTATGAATCACACTTGCGTAAGTTCCAATACATTCACTAGAGCCGAAAGTGTAGCCGTTAAAAACAACTTCTTCTCTGTTGTAGTTGTGACCCAATCCAAAATACTTTCCAGGGGGAAAGTCTTGAGCTGGATAGGTTCCAGGGCGAATATAGACAATGGCTCTTCCATCAGCCTTCCCCTGGTGCTGAAGCACCGATGAAAGTTTTTTAAGAGTTCTAAAAGGACCACATTGGTCGTTACCAACGTCATCATTTCCATTCGGTGACAATTCAAAAGCATCGCCGCATTTGGGGGTCAATTGGGCAGGTTGTGCCACCGAAACAGGCTGCGCAACGGGAACCGGTTCTGCCACGGGCACGGCGACCGGAGGCGGAGAGGGCTGCGCGACTGGAGACTGTACTGGATTGGGCGCCGCGGGCTGCTGCTTCGTCGTCTTGCGGTCAGCATTATGCTGATCACCTCCAAGCGACCTCTTTTGATTCGTCTCGCCAGAAGATTCCCGAGAAGTATCCCGCCCAGCAACATCTCGACGAATAGATGTCGTCAAAGTTGCTGGTTCGATACACCCCCAAAGAAGGCTAGCGATCATGGACCAAGAGAATGTCTTCAATAAATTTTTCTTAACTTCCATACTCTTATACTAAAGAGTTTCAAGAAGGCCTTCGACCTCCAAACAAGTTAGCAAAAAAAGGGAAGGTAGAAAACACTACAAATATATGATTTTACTGTCTTTTATCCGCAAAATACCTGTCGCAAATGCGCGACAAATGAGAGCCCAAAAGGTTATTCTTGCCCACCACTCATAGCAACTAGTTGGGTCGACAAAACGTAAATCTCATCTTTAGGATTCTTATCGCCCTCATTGAGGTCTAAGATTTTTCGATGCGCTTCTTTTAGGATTTCAGATGCCTTCTTATAATTCGCGTTTGACAAACAAACACTAGAACTTCTCAAATCACGTTTATCAAAAGGCAAATACCTCAACTGCTGCTGAACCCTCTGAAGAACCAATCTATGAAAACGCAATACTGAAGCGTTCGGCTGCTCACCTGACCATTTGATTCGCGTTCCTCGAATTCTCACAAACACATCTGCATTTGTTTTTTCTATCAGCCCCATGTGCTGCAATAAATTTAACGAATGCTCAACCTGCTCAGCGGTAACAGGATACCCGAGTCGATCCGCAATGTTTTTTGCTACGGGAACTCTAATATCCAGAGAAAGCATTTCAAGCACCGTCGTGTGAAGCCATGAATGAAGAAACTGGACAATATGAAGTGCGTCTAGTTCCTTGTGAGCCTCCGGCCGAAGACTAAATAAATTCTCCAAGATGATTCCACGCTGTCTAGCGTTAGGCAGTCGACTAAGGGCGGAAATTCCCAGCAAATATTTTTTCTCTTGTTCGCTATAATTTAAATGTGATGACAGTCCTTCAACCAACTCATCCTTAGGGTCGGTATTCCTCTGGAGCAAACGAGAAAGATAGCTTGGATGGTCAAAACCCAAATGTTTCGAAAAGGCTCGAAGTGAATAGGCAGAATTTTTATTCTGCCTATAAGCCAAAAGCTCAGTTAAGAAATCGACGACATCAATGAAGTCGAAAATACTGGGCTCCTTATTCAAGTCTTTAGACATAAGATGAGTATAGCCAATTTCGCGCCAAGATCGACTCTGAACAAAGTTTATTCAAGTCCTTTCCAAAAGGAATGAACCAATGCAGAACTATCAACAAATGCATGACACCCTTCATCGGCAGAAGCGAGCGATGCCCCCTCGAGTAGAACACTTACAACTCCGTTTGAACTAAGAGCCTTATGCGCATTTTTGATCTTGCTCGAACTGGTAACTTGATCACATTCTCGATAAACAAAGAAAGTAGGAAGCATATACACTTTTGAGGTGTAGACTTCTAAAGGTCCTCCAGCATTTGCCGCTAAGACACCCTTTATGCGTGAAGCATGCTTACTTAGAATGACAAATCGCAGCAAAAATCCAACTCCAGCAGAATGCCCAACGACGAAAATTGGCATTTTTGAATCCAAGGAATCCAACAGTGAATCGACACGGGCAACATCGACATTCCGCAAACTGAAATCAGTATCCCAATCGCCAGGGCTGTTACTCGACGGTGCCAAATTTAAAAAACCATTTTCCTGGAAATATTTATAGAAAGCAGACTTCCCAATCTTCCTCTCCCAACCGCGACTGCTGCCACCTCGACCATGGAAGTAGAGAACAATTCCGCTTTCTCGACCAGCTTCAATAGCAGTGACACCAGCTTCGACTCCCCGAGATTGAACCGTGCTCTTGGCGCAAGCATTTATGGAGGCTGAGCAGAGAGCAAACAAAAGTACGATTTTTACGTTTCCCATGTCTAAAATATATCCATTGGAAATCCCCAATCACAGGCCATAATCCAGATCTTCCATGGTTTAAGCCTCAACAAACCGAAACCCCACATATAAACAGGACCTTGCGTTCCTCGAGAGTTGTCGCAGCTTGCGGACACTTTGAAAAAAAGCTAAGACATTAAATTTATTAGTTTTATCCAGCTTCAACGCCACATGAATCCCGGAGTCGAGAATCTAGGTTGGATACCGGAACTCCGAAACCACATACTAAGAACATGAGAAGCACACAAAATAGGAAGAAAAAA